>JAITKS010000129.1 GCA_031278315.1 Planctomycetaceae bacterium
CGGTCTTCGACACTTAAAATGCCGTCGATTTTTGAAAAATCGTTCCACAAACCTGAACCAACCGCCGCAAGTGCAGCAGCACCCAATGCCGCAGCGTCTTGACCAATGTTGATTTTCTCAATATCAATTCTTAATACATCCGCATAAATTTGACGCCAAAACTCATTTTTTGTTCCGCCGCCGACTATATTCATTTTGGTCTGAACTTTGGTCAAATTACGAAACGCATCCAGAACTCCGCGAAGATTTAACGCAATCCCTTCCAAAACCGCCCGAATCAAATCCGCTCTCGTGTGACTCAAATCAAGACCAAGAAACGCCCCGCGAATATTTGTACCATCAAGCGGTGTCCCGCCTCCAAGCGACGGATTAAATAAAATACCGCCAGCCCCAAGCTGAGATTGTTCGGCTTCATTGATCATTAGTTCATAAATATCGGTGTGATTGCTTTCCGATTGACATTGACTTTTAAGATCACGGCAAAGTTGATCTCGTATCCAACGAAAAGTAGTACCGCTCGAAAAAATCGACAACGCCGAAACAAATTGTTCCGGAACAACATGAGTAAAAACATACGGTTTGGAACGAAGATCGAGTAACGGTTTTGAATCGGAAACCGCAATCCACGACGAAGAACCAAGCGAAGCGTAAAGTTGTCCGGTACGAAAACTGCCTGCTCCCAGTGCCATGCAGGAATTATCAACTCCTCCGGCAGCAACAAGCGTGTTTCGAGTAAGACCGAGTTCCGTTGCAATTTCAGGTTGAAGTGAACCGAGAATTTTTGTTGAAGAAACAATCGGCGGAAACAATTCCGTCGGCAAACCGGAAAGTTGAATCAATTCGTCATCGTAATTCCAATCAGTTAACCGATACGCCCCAAGACCGGAAGCGTAACTGTAATCTGTTGCGGTCACTCCAGTTAAACGGTAATTGATATAATCTTTTGTTCCGATAATTTTATTGATCTTGCCGAACATTTCCGGTTCATTATTTTTGTACCATAAAATTTTGAACAACGTATAATGAGCCGCCGGAAAACCGTTACCGGTGCGGCGATACCATTCGCCGGAATCAAATAATTGTTCAAAAAATACGGACGCTTCAGAATCGGCGCGGCGGTCTGACCAGATAGGCGTAGTTTCGCGTAACAAGCAACCGTCAACATCCAACGGAACACAACCAAGACTATGACCGGATATCGCAAGACATGAAATTTGTTCGGAATTGATCCCTTGTTTTTTTGCTTCGGTCAAGAGCCGATGTGTACTTTTCGCAACAGCATTCCACCAATCGGCGGGACGCTGTTCATGCCAACCCACCGCAGGATAAAACGTTTCATAAGGTTCAAACACCGACGCAATTCCAACACCGTCCGCATCAAACAAAGACGCCTTATTCCCGCCGGTTCCAAGATCGTATGAAATAATCATTTTGATTTATTTTTGTTGAAATTCTTTTTTAAGGTTTTCGAAAATTTCTCTCCAGTTTTTTTCGTAATTTTTTGTTGAAATATCTGTCAACAACGCATACACATTTGAATTGTAGAAACAGTCAGCAGCAACTGTCTCGGAAAGTCCCAATTCGAAAATAAGAGCTTCAATAATATGTTTACTGATTTCTTCAATAAGTGTAATACCGCGAAAATCGGCTTGTTCAAGCATGAGTAACGATTTAACGGTACAAAAACATATTTGATGTGTAGGCTCGTGATAGTGTAATTCGTCAAGAAAATCTTTTTTAACGATATCTCCCCGCAAGTAAACATCGATACGTGCCGTTACTTGATCGTCGGCTACCGGACCTTCTACGATGTCATAATAATGAGCAGGAACAGGTGAGTTGAAATCACGATTACTTACGACAAAATCTAACCATGTTTCATTGTAATCATAAAATCGCAACACATTATATTTTTTATTTGTAAACGCATTTTCAAAAAATGTAAACTCTGTTACTACTCCGTTTGTATGATGTTTACGTCCGATACGGTTTGCCCATTTAACTGCTTGTGTATAAATACTCGTGACATAAAATCCTTGTCCAAAATCTTTATGCGGTTCGCATATATTTAAATCAATTTTGTCGATTTTCAAGTAACTGCCGTGATACACTTTCATTTATCTCAAGCCTCCATTTTCGTAACATACGTCATATAATTCTTGTAAGACATGAAATTTATTGTCGGTATGCAATGCCCACCAATGCTCATACAAATAATCAAGTCCGCCGTATTTTTTCAGGTATTGATAAGCGTCCGGCATCGGCATTTTATATCCCAGAGCAAACTCTGTAATAATAAATGTAATGAAAGCAATTCTATCTTGTGTTTCTTTATCTAACATTGAGGATTCCATATTTTTCTCCATATATTTGAAACGTTATATTTTTTAGCAAATATTTCACCTGAAAGAGCAATCAGATTATTGGCTCATTATCAACGTAATGAAAAAGGAACAATAATTGTTGTTAATAATCGTGTCTTTATTTCTTGCCGCAATTCAGGGCGATTTTAATGAATACATGTTTAAAAACAAATACCAAAATTTCAAGTAAGAATAGTTTAAAATTATTCCACTAAGATATTACAAAAATTATTAATATATCAGTGGAATATTTCAAAGGTTTTAAATTCATATTTCACGAACCTTATTTTTCACCTTATTTTTCCGAACTAATACAAACGGTTTTATATTTATAGATTTTCAAATGAGATAATACTCATATTTCATTATCACTGTTATCTAAATCTGTGAATTATTATCTTCATGCCGCTGTAAAATTTGTTCGTTATATTTAAGCATGGCTGGTAAATGAACATTCGAATACAAGACATTATTTAACTTTGTCAACCTAATAGAATTGCCATAAAAATCCGACAAAATTAAAGTCTCATCCTCATTACTTAAACAAATATTACGGTTTCGATTTTGTGTAATCTTAGCATGATTGAAAGCGTCAATATAAAGCATATTCCGCCATTCATCCATTAACTTAAACTGATATAAATTCTCCGCCCAAGAGAGAGGAACAATATGATGTAATTCAAAACCGATAGTCTTTTTAACTTTGTGCTGTTGGAAATATTGCTGTTTTGCCGCTAAAGAACGTGATAAACGTTTAATATTCGTTGTACCAGTAGAATCAATAATTTCTTTTGGAATAATGTTGTTATCACGTTGTTCAAAATATACAGTTTGTTTTATAAGCGAAAAAACTTGTTCAGCTTTATTTTTCCAGTTATGAAAATCACGTTGTTTGGTTTTGTCACCAGAATAGTTTTTGGGTTGCATTAAATCTTGCAAATACGTAATAACTCCGCGACATTGAATTCTTGAAAGGGTACGATATGCTTTCATCAATTGAACACATTCGTCCGTATTTATATTAAAACAAGTATTAGTATTAACCGCCGATACAAAAAACATAAACTCATAAATTGAAATTTCGTTTATTTTATATACTTTACTGTGAAATATTTCTAAAAGAATATTAATATATCCTCCGAGCAAAAAATCCAACCCTTTCGAAAAGATGAATAAACGGTTTTGTAAATCAGTTTCAGTTATTAGTTTCTTTCCTTGCGACGAGAGAGAAACAAACTTTATATTTCCTTTTTTCAATGGTTCAATATTATTTTTGTTTTTATCGTAACGGTTAATAAAACCCATTCTATGAAAATCTACAAAAAGATTTTTACGCATTGCGTCTTGTGTCCCGACTCCTATTTTATTCTTTACTTCTTCACAAAATTTAGCATAAATTTCTTCTTCAGGTGAGTTTTGTTGCCTTTTTGAAATGTCCGTATCACGAATTCGCATCAACGAATGTTCGGTGCGTATTTATCAAGCAAACGTAATATAACATCCAAATCATCCAACGTATAACGATTGTGTTGCGACGACCATGAACCGCGATAATTATCATTATCTATACGCTTTTTTATAAACTCTAAAGCCTTGTTACCGGGCGAAAAAGAAATAAGATTATTCATTGTTAATTTTTTGTTGTGCAATTTTTACATACGATAAATTTGAATCTGTACCAATAAAATTTCGTTCTAATTTTTTAGCAGCCAGAGCGGTCGTTCCGCTCCCCATAAAACAATCAAGAACTAAATCTCCTTTGTTTGAACTCGCTTTGATAATCCTTTCTATCATTGCGAGTGGTTTAGGAGTTATATGAGGTAGTTTTTGAAGTTTCCCATTTATTTTTGTAACATGCCGCTCACTTGAAAAATGCCAAACTTCACCACAATATCGTCCTTTAGGATTAGGAAACCAACGTTTCCCGTTTTTCAATATTCCCTTTTTGGCAGCATGATCTATCCGTTCTGTTGATTCATAAGGAACTCGAATATCTTCGTAATTAAATGTATATTTTTTTGATTTCGTAAAAAACAAAATCGTTTCTTGACCGTTGCTATATTTTTTTTTACTTGCTCCTAATCCATCGCGTTTGTCCCAAGTAATCCAGTTTTGGAATAATAATTTATTCTGATGTGATAAATGCTGTAAAATAAATGCTGAGTTATACGGAGTATTGAAAACATAAATACTACCTGTTTGTTTCAATTTAAGTAATAGCAAATCGATCCATGAAAAAGTCCATTGAAAAAATTCCGCTTCAGAAACAAATGTATCCCATGTTGCTTTGCACATATTATAAGGCGGATCAATAACGGCTAAATCAATGACGCCGTCATCGATCTTATTTAAAAATTGAAAACAATCCAAGTGATAAATCGAATTTATTGGTAACATTTTTCAAATAACCCTTCATCAAGTTTTTGCATAATTATCTCGTTATACGACTCTGATACTTCGTAACCAACAAAATGTCTGTTACATTCTTTTGCTACTTTTCAATGTAGTTCCTGATCCCGTGAAAGGATCAAGTACAACATCGCCAACGTAGGTATAAAGTTTTACACAATGTCGAACAATTTCTTCTGGCATAATGGCAGCGTGTTTTCCAAATGCTAAATCTTTTTTACCAGGTATCGGAATATTCCAAATTTGCTTTGTATATTCGAGCCATTCTTTTTGTGTTAGTTTACTATTTTCTTTTATTTCTTTAGGTAAATTGTTTTCCGGTTTTCCATCTTTTACAAAAACACTTATAAATTCTACAGTATTCTGTGCATAAAAATTACGAGGATATGGATAACTCCCGAACATAACCTTTTTGCTAGGATTTGTTCGATTCCAGATATACATATCAAGTAAAAATAATTTTGTTCCATGTAATATTGAGTGTTTTATATCACTATCAATGTCGAAAATATGTCGATTGTAATGTGTATTCATCGTATTTTTTAACATTGGCATAAGCGGACTATTAACAGCTAATTTCCCATTGGGTTTTAACACTCTCTCACATTCTTTCCATACATACAATAACTCTCCTATATAATCCTCGTAATCTGCGATGTCCCCTATTTGTCCTAATTTTTGATCACTATGAGTTTCCTGTTGATAACCATCAAGGGAGTAATCCTTGATATTAAAATATGGAGGACTTGTTACAATTAAATGTACAGAATTATCCGGTAATTCCGACATGTTACGAGAGTCAAGAAAAAAAACTTTATTCAAATAATTCGGCGGTTTAGGTTTATATCTCATTTAATAATTTTGATAAAACATAGATTTTAACTGAAAAGGAATACGAACAACATATACCTTACATGGTTTTCGATATTTTACAACCTTTTCTCTCTATAATTCTATTCAATTAATTTTTTTGAATTATCTTTTCCACGACAATTTTACCTAGTTCCCTATCTTTCCGACTTTGCAGCATTACGGTATTTGATTCTGATTCTTTTGACACCAATTTTTTTCGTTGCGCAAATCTGTTGTTGTGCGGATATTTTGATCAAGAAATTTTTGCAATATTCCACTAAGATATTACAAAAATTAGTATTACATGTTTATTTAAAGAATTCATTTTATTCTAATATTTTGTAAACAAATTATAAGTCTTGTTGAAGTACTGTAAAAAAATTGTTATGGTGATGTTTAATTTTTTGTTTCTGTTTGATTTTAATTTCATTACCCCAGATTTCATTTAGATTTTCTGTGCAGGTGTAATCTTTGTAATATTTTTGTATGTTATCGGCGTCACGGATATGTTCAAGACGTTTTCTGATACATTCAACATTTTTCGGATCAATTTCTATTGTAATTGAATTACGTTGAGTTTGTAGAGCAGTAACTGCTGTTGTTCCTGTACCGGCAAAAGGATCAAGTACCGTATCGCCGACATTGGTTGACGTTAAAATCATCCGCAAGAGCAACGCTAACGGTGATTGTTGTTTGTGAAAACGTTCACCGTTGCCGGTTCGCAACGCCTCATCTCCGGCAAAATAACCGCTCGTTAATTCACGAATATCATCCCAAACATCTGTTACAAAAACACCGTTATCACGCTGATATTTGTAATTTGTCGGCAATTCAGGATCAATCCGTAAACGGTGAAAAGTTTTTGCCCGTTCACCTTTTGTTGCATAAATAATAACCTGATATTGTTTGCCGTATTTGCCCTTAACCGGAACAGCAGATGTCCGTTTTTTCCAGATAATAAGATTCTGAAAATTCCAACCGGTTTCCCGTAACGTTTGTAAAACAAATTCTGTATTTTTTTCCCGCTGCATAAAATAAATACAACCGCCTTTATTGCTAATTCCATAAATAGAACGGCAAATCGTTTTCATCATTTCCCAATATTCCCGTTCCGGCATATCATCGTTATGCAGCGCATAATCCTTTTGCTGATTGAACGGAGGATCAAGAAACGTAAAATCAATGTT
>JAITKS010000131.1 GCA_031278315.1 Planctomycetaceae bacterium
CTTTATTAATTGTATGCTCCAACATACGGAAGGAGCTAATTAAGTGTCGTCCCTGCGGGACTTAACAGGTATGTGATTGATAATTTAAAATTCGTAAACAACCAAAAAAACGAAAACAAAAATTTCACAGATATATTACAAATAAATCCGTTTCCCAAAAATAGATTAAAAACGATATGGTTTATCGTGTTGAATTTTTACCCAGCGGCTGTACCGCCGAGATTTCAGAAAATGAACGGCTTGACATAATCGCAGAAAAAGCCGGTGTTGCAATACGGCACGATTGCGGCGGAAACGGAATTTGCGGCAAATGCAAAGTAATAATAGATGGTAAAACTGTACTTGCATGCCGAACAAATATTGAGATTGATAAAAATAAAAATTCGGTCGTTGTGATTCCCGGCAATTCGAATAATCGAGATTCAATTGCAATTCAAATACATGATTTTATCGGCGATATTCCAGCCGTATATGGTCGGGATTCTGATAACTTCGGCGTTGCAATTGATATCGGTACGACAACTATTGCCGCCGAACTTCATGTACTCAATGCGAAAAATAATTTTACACAAACTGATAATCAAACAACTAACCCAAACGTCTTGTCTGATAAAATTCAGCAAAACGAAGATGTCAGAGCTTGCGTACCTATTGGAAAACAAGCGGTTCGAACCGAAAATTCTAGTGAGATAAATTTGAAATTTCCTGTTGTTGTTTCGTGTATCAATCCGCAGCATAGTTACGGCGACGATGTAATAGCAAGAATTCAACGCGTGATAGAGGAGTCATCTTTTCTGGCGATATTTCAAGCGTTAGTTGTTCGGGCGATAAACGAGTTGCTTGAATCACTTGCAGAATCGGCAGGAATTAACGTAACAGAAATCACACGAATTTCCGCAGCAGGCAATACGGTGATGGAACAGATTTTTCTTGGAATTGATCCGTCGTCTTTGGGCTATTTTCCGTTTAAGCCGATTTGCTCAGAGTTCCCCGAATGTTTAGGAAGTGAGATTGGCATCAATATTTCAGATTCGGGCAAGATCGAGACGTTACCGATTCTGGGCGGTTTTGTCGGCGGTGATTTGACAGCTGGAATTTTATCGCTTGGAATGTGGTCAGACGAGCGGACGACTTTTCTAATTGATATCGGTACAAATGGCGAATTGGTTTTATGTCACGGCGGCGAATTTTACGCAGCGGCAACTGCAGCGGGACCAGCTCTCGAAGGCGGCAGAATTGAATACGGTATGTTGGCAGCACCGGGCGCAATCGATCATGTAACAATTGATAAAAACGGATTAAATTTTTCAACAATTGCAAACGCAAAAGCAACAGGAATTTGCGGCAGCGGATTAATTGATATTGTAAGTGAAATGTTAAAAAATAATTTACTTCTAGCAACAGGTAAATTTAATGTAACGATAAATTCGCCGTTTCTAAACCGATGGAAAATTGTCGAAGGACGACCGGTTTTTATTATCGCAACAGAAAATGAATCTGGAAGATTAAATGAGCCGATAGTAATTACACAAAAAGATATTCGGCAGGTGCAGCTTGCTGTCGGTGCAATTAAGGCAGGTATAAAATTATTGTTACGATATATCAATTTGAATGTAGATGACATTTCAACATTTTACATTGCAGGCGGGTTTGGAAGTTTTATAAAATTAGAATCAGCACAAAAATTAGGACTCGTTCCGCCGGAATTATCCAAAGACCGCATAAAAATTTGCGGCAACACATCGTTAGCTGGTGCGAGGATGGCATTATTTGACGATCGAGTTCAGAACATAACCAAATCAATTTGTTGTCATTCTCATACAATCGATTTATCAACATTTACCGACTTCGCCCAAGTTTTCACCGAGCAAATGATTTTTTAAATTCAAAATAAAAAACAAAGAGAGATAACATATCAGTGAAATAATTTATTGTTACCGGAACGCGGTTGTCTCGTCTGTATCTTTAGGTGTTTTGACAAAATAAAAAACAAACAAAAATGATGGAATTTTTACCTACCGCCTCTTTAGAGAATATTCGATACCGCTCTGAATTATTACGGGCAATTAGAGAATTTTTTAATGACAGAAATTTTATTGAAGTTCAAACGCCGATATTATCTGCCGATACGGTGATTGATCATTTTGTCGAGCCGATTTGTGTTTGTGATAATTCATTGCCTTTGAATTATCATGGTAATCGTAATTATTATTTGCAAACTTCACCCGAATTTGCAATGAAACGTTTACTTGCTGCGGGATTGAATTCGATTTATCAAATTTGTCCAGCGTTTCGGCGGGGTGATCGCGGTCGATTACATAATATTGAATTTACAATGCTGGAATGGTACCGCGCAGGTGATAATTACAAAACAGGAATGCAATTTCTAGCAGAATTAGTACAGTCAATTTTTGATAATCCAATATTTAACCGTTCAAAAAAAATTTTTCCGTCTATTTCGTTTGTGAGTTTTGAAGAGCTTTTTTGTCAGTATGTTGGTCAAAGTTTCAGGCGTCTGTCAATTCAAGATTTTCGTAAGACAGCTGATTCAAGCGGTGTGCAATATCCTGAATCTTATGCGGATAATAATAACGAGCTTGTATGGATAGATTTATTTTTTTCAGAATTTATACAACCGAAATTGAAATACACAATAGTTTATGATTATCCAGAATCACAATCGCAACTAGCACAAAACGGAATTGATAAAAACGGTAATAAAATTAGTGAACGTTTTGAACTTTTTCTCAACGGTATAGAAATCGCCAATGGTTATCACGAGTTAGTTGATTCAGCCGAAATACGAAAACGTTTTGAACAAATTTCAAAAAAACGAATCGAAGACGGCAAGTTACCGTTGCCAATCGAAAGTAGATTATTAAACGCAATGAAATTCGGATTACCAACATCAAGCGGAACCGCACTAGGAATTGACAGATTATTACTATATCTATTAGACGCTGAATCAATTGATGATGTAATTACATTTCCAATAGAAATCTGTTGATTTATTGTAACATTAAATAACAACCGCTTCGCAACAATTGCTGAATTGTTACAAATTATTAGAAATAGATATACGTCGCTTTTTATTTTATTCGCATTTTATGATATTGTCGTCGTATGAAAATGAAATTTGTTTACCTGTGTTGACGATAAGAAAATCGTTTTCGTTCCAATCTCCGTTTACTAATTTGCTTAGTAGGGAGAGGTCTCCTTTGATTTTTTCGTATTTAAGATTCTTTTTTTGTGCGTCGAGTTGAGCAAAGCGTTCAAACGAGTTATCGGGTTCGATTCCCATTTCGATAAATGTTGTTTTTTTATAGTGTTTTAATCCGCATAGTTTTTCATACAAATATTCTGCTTTATCATTTCCGTAGCGTTTAATCAATTCGTCTTTTGTGAAATTTGTACCTAGTTTTGTTGTAATTGAATCTGGAAAATTTTGTGTTAATTTTCCGCCTCGTTCAATCCAACCTGTTGTTAGAAAATAGACACCTTCATTTGTTGAAAAATATTCAGCGCAGCGTCGTCTATCTCCCATAAAAAGAGTTATACAATCGTGTGCGCGAGGAATAACAATTGGAACTCGTACCGCTTTTAAGCCGACAATTCCGCCGTTACACAATCCGTAACCAAACAAAATTGCATCGTAATTATCTGTATTTATGTCATTCAATGCAGCAGATAATTTTCCAAACATACCTTCTTTACCGAGATCGTGAAGTCCTTTGGTCAAGAACTCAACATCTATTTCATGTGGAGAACGAGACACAACAAAATTGATTTCATGAAAAAGAATTTCACATGTTATCAATTTTAATCTCATCAGAAAAAAGCGAATCGTTAAAATATAAACAACAATTGAGTTGTTATCTCCAATAAAAGAATATTCAATTGAATGCAGTCGCAAATTCACCAAGTGATACACAAGTTGCCGCGAAATCGATAAGTTCATCAAGTTTATTTATATTTTTGACTTCCCTAATTTGCCTTTGCAATTTTGCTGACGGTATTTCAAGCCGTCTAGTTAAAACTCGTATTATGTCTTCAGCTTTACCTTCGGTTAGACCTTCAACTTTACCTTCAACTTTACCTTTAGCTATACCTTCGGTTAGACGTCTATTTAACATTTCAGCTCCGTATGGAGTTTGTTCGATCAATTTAAGTAATCTTTGGCTCATTTCAATTTCTCCTTTATTAGTTTTATAACCAATATTGTTTTCAAATAGCAAATACAAAAAATGTTCCCAAGACCTATCGTTTGGATGGCGTTCTGCTTCTTCGATCAAACTTTTAAGTCTTTCATTTGTTAATTTCGACTTTATACCGGTCAACAACTTGTATTTATCGTCCAAGTAAGGGATCACAACTATTGACATAAGAATACCAATACCGCGAATATTATAAATTCCCTGTTCAATTTCTACAATTGTCCATTCTGTAGGTAAATTGTCGAAAACCTTTTGCGGAACACGCGAAACTACAATCACTCCTGATACGTCATCTCGTGAAATCTGGTCATCTTTGCTTTTTTTGTTATTTTGAATGTAATACTGAAAACACAAACTTGTTAAACGATCAATATCACTAATCTCCAATGTGCTGCTAGGAGACTTGAACTCAAAAAGCGTAGTAAGACGGAAACAATCAAGCAGACCTAATTTTTTATCCTCCTCTTTCAATGTTGTCTCGTCTTTCGGTAATATCTCGTCTTTCGGTAATGTCTCGTCTTTCGGTAATATCTCGTCTTCCGTTAATGTTTCGTCTTTCGTTAATGTCTCGTCTTTCGGTAATGATTTTTTTGGTTCGAAGGTGACTAACATGTCGATAAAGTTCGCGCTGGATATAACTTGATATTCAGGAATAAACTCGAAATTACCGACCATTTTACGGAGTTCAATGTCCATTGCGCCAACAAACCCCCAATGCCAACGCGTATATTTATGCTTAGCCTCTTCAATATCCTCATCATCCTTCTCTTCATATTCATTCTCATCTTCAATATTTTCATCGGTCTCTAAATTGAATAAAAATTTGTTGTTGTTATCTTTCATGGCAATTAATCCGGTTCGAAAATGAGTTCGAAATACTGTAATTTATAGTTTGTAAATTATACGGTGATTTAAAAATATTGTACTGATATATTACTACTATATTACGATTTCTTTTATTCCGCAGAAGTAGCAGATTTATCAGATATAGCAGAAGTATCTTGTGCGGTTTCTGTAATTTTTTTCTTTCCTTTTGTTCCGCGTTTTTTTGTTTTTTGGACTTTTACTTCCTCAACTTTTCGTTTTACAATTCTTTCTTTTAGTCTTACGGCTTTTCCAACGCGGTCGCGTAGAAAATATAATTTTGCCCGATGTACGACAGCACTACGTACAGTTTCTACTTTGGCAATTCGCGGTGAATTTATAGCGAATTTACGTTCTACGCCTTCACCTGCAACAATTCGCCGAACTGTAAACATTTCGCGTGTTCCGCTGCCGCTGCGTGCTATTACTACACCATTAAATATTTGTATCCGTTCCTTTTCGCCCTCAAGAATACGGCAATGAACATTGACCGTATCGCCAATTTCAAATTCGCCTACTTCTGAAACCGGCCTGATACAATTTGATTCCACGAGTTTTAATATTTGATCACTCATATCGCTAATCCTCCAATTACAATTCAAAAAATTTTTCTGTAAATTTTAATTAACAAAATTCTATACGTATCGTACTATGAATTTCGGCAGTGTAAAAACGTAAACGCAAAAGCCTGCTTTCCGATTTTAGGTAAGCAGGCGAATCAAACTGAAAAATTCAAGTAAGATATAGTTTAGTTTTAAAGCTAATATCTATTTAATTTTAATTTAATCAATTTGATCTATTTCGTACAATAAATCTGGACGCCGTAATTTAGTTCTTTGCAAGCTATTTTCTGTTCTCCATTGTGCAATTTCTGCATGATTTCCGTTCAAGAGTACATCTGGAGCAGATAAACCTCTAAATTCACGCGGTCTTGTGTATTGAGCGCAATCTAATAATCTATTACCGGAAGAAAACGAGTCAAATTTATTTGAATCGAGATCACCAAGTACGCCCGGCAGCAGCCGCATCACTGATTCTATTAATACCATTGCTGCGACTTCGCCTCCGTTCAAAATATAATCTCCAATTGAGATTTCTTCCGGTTCGAGCAGTTCTACTACTCGTTCATCAATTCCTTCATAGCGTCCGCAAAGCAAAATCAAGCGTTTTTCAGCCGCAAACTCTTCCGCTAACTTTTGATCATAATGGCGGCCTTGCGGTGATAACATTATCAAACGTCCGGTTTCAACGAACATTTCGCGGACTGATTCAATACATGGTACGATACAATCTACTTTAAGCACCATTCCTGGACCGCCCCCAAAAGGACGATCATCCATATTTGAGTGTTTACCTATTGCCCAATCACGCATATTGTGAAGTTGAACTGTCAACTTTCCTGATTCAATTGCGTTTTTGAGAATACTTTCCGAAAGAAAACCATCAAAAATCGATGGGAACAATGTTAAAATGTCAAAGCGTATCATTGTTACATATTATTCGTTTTCGTTATCGGTCGATTGTTCTTTACTTGATTTTGATTTCTTTTTAGATTTAGATGATTCTGTTTTAACCGGCGGTGACGGCTGTTCTATTGACGTTGATTGTAATGTTGAAGTACGCCGAATTTTATTTAATCTATCTATTGCTGCTTTTTGTGCTTCAAGATGTGTTCCGTTTGTTCCGTATTTCTTGATCAAGACAGCAACTCGATCCGACGGTTTTGCTCCAACGCCGATCCAGTAATTGATACGTTCACTATTAAGAACTGTACGAGCGTCTGTTTCGGGTACCATTGGATCGTAGTAACCGACTTCTTCGAGTACACGACCGTCTCTTGGGGTTCGCACATCTGTTACACAAATTCTGAAAAACGGGCGATGCCGTCTTCCCATCATTTTCATTCTGATTTTTACTGCCACGTAATTTCTCCTGATTTAATTTTGCAAATTTAAACTATTCGCATTTGAATTGTCGATTAGTTTCGATTAGTTATTTAACTCTGAATACATATTTGGAAAACAGGTTGTAAACTGTTTTTCTTTTTATACACATTTTATATCGTTATATCGTCAAATTTTATAGTAAGATGTGCATAATGAATATATTCTTGAAAATCCGATTTTCATAGCGAACAGATAACTTTGACTTAAAATTTTAAAACCGATCTTAATTTCAATTTAAGTTGATTAATTAAAAATATTTGACAATATGTAGAATTTCAATTGCGGTCATTATCTGTCAAAATCTGTCAAATGGTTCTCATATCGAAAGTCGCATATTGTACCGTGACGTCAAATGTTTGCTATGGGGGGGAGTTGAAAAAGAAAAGTGATTTTTTTTCGGGAATTGATTTTTTTGGCACCCCCCTACTTGTTTGATACTAAAAACGCGTCATAATTATCACCCATGTTTGAGAAGACAAATAAATCAATATTTATCTGCTTATCGAAATTTCAAAATACGTTTGAATGAAACAAGTCAATTGATTTCGCAAACAGACAATTTTTGTAACAGATAATAGTAGATATTTAGAAATAAATTTATCTGATTTCAAACTACCATTACGGCACTCGTCTGGAGCAAACGATGTGTCATTTATCAACTCGTATTTATTAAACCGGTCGTATTTTAATTTCGGTATTATTGCTGTTAGCTTACTTATCGAAAAACTTATTTGTACAACTTACACTTCACAATTTATAACTTACCGAATGTATAAATAGTCTAAAATACAATCGCATATTTCAACGGCAAAGTCAGAAGCAGATTTTTCAACATAGAAAATTCTATTTCAATTTTCCGAATCGAGTACGAGTTTTTTAAAATCTTTTAATCACAAAGAAAGGTAAAAAATGTCGAAGATAGAAAATTTTATGTTGAAAAAGTTTGTTAATACCAACGAATCAATCAACAATGCAGATTATTGCAGAAAGAGTGAATGTAATCACTCTCTAACTTACACAATTGCCAAAATGTTAATTTGGGCAGGGGGGGGGGGGATAGATAAGTGTTTTCGTAACGTAAAAAACGTTGAAAACAATAAATTCTCCGGTTATAAAATTGGATTCACTTTGGTTGAACTTCTAGTTGTAATTGCAATTATTGGAGTATTGATTGCATTACTTCTACCGGCAGTTCAAGCAGCACGAGAGGCAGCAAGAAGGATGTCTTGCTCAAGCAATCAGAGACAATGGTTACTAGCGTTGCATCATTATCATGATGTTTACCGAAGTCTTCCGCCTCATGGTCTCAAGGAAGTTGTGAATCCGCAAGGTCTTGATGGCGGACCTGGTGCATTGCCGCGAGTGTTACCATTTATCGAACAGGCAGCACTTGCAGAAAGTTTTGACTTCTCGCAACCGTTTTTTAGCTCGGGCAGTGGTCATAATTCCCATTATGATGTCGTAAAGATGATCAGACTAAAAATATTAGTTTGTCCTAGCGATTCATTATTTAAAAAGGGTTCAAGGGGTGAAGGCGGAAGTTACTGTGTATGTCGAGGGTCTGGTATTGGAGAGGCTTCGCGTCAGAATACTGCATCAACAAATTATGGCGACGGATTATTTCGTCTCAGTTTTCAATTTGCTTTGGAGACTATAGCTGACGGAACGAGTAATACATTAGCTATTTCAGAAGGATTATTTCCTTTTGATCGAGGTACAGCAATTCCTACTAGTCCGGCAAGTGCTAGAGCCCAAGTTTATGCAAGAGGATTTGTAGGAGAAGGCGACGGAACAGATGAAGTAGGCGGAGTATCGATGGGAGACAACATGGATGTCAAAAAGTGGAGTGCCGCTTCAACGGTAACTGGTCACGCAGACCATTGTTTGTTATGGTTACCGTCACGTCAAGCGTATATGACTTTTGATACTTATTCAACGCCTAATAATCGTTTAGTAGGTGATATATGGCATAGAAATTTTGTAAACATGTACATCGTTGCACGTAGCGAGCATCGAGGCGGAGTAAATGCAGGTCGAGCTGATGCAAGTGTTCATTTCGAGAGCGAAAGTGTTGACCCAAAAGTTTGGGCTAATCTAGGAACAACCGATCGAGATGTTACACCGCCGACTTTTCCTTGATCGTGTCCTCGATAGTGATTTATTTTTTTAGAGTTTTGCATAATATACGGTAAATGTTTGAATCACATAGATTCAACAATATTGGATGTAGATATTTCTAATAATGGTGTGATTTCATTGGTGAGGTTACATTATTTTTTTAGAGTTGTCATATTCAAACTAGCCGTATGATTTGTCGTCGATCAACTGTTCGTTCTGAAGTTTGTATTGTTTACAAGCTTTATCGTAACTACATTGAAATATTACCGATACGGTCTCTCGATAATAGTAAATTGTTACGGCAGTTTTGTAATGAACGGTTTATTCATTGTAACTTTTTCTATATAATTATCGTTACAAATTATATTGTGAATTGTTACAAGTAGATTCCTTGTGTTTTTCGGAGGGGAAAAAGTTGCGGTTTATCGTTTAAACTGCGATTATACGGGAAACGCAAGGTTTTTTAACTTTAAGTTACTCACATTTCACGCTTGGATTTTCGATTCATATCTAATTGAAACCAACGATAGGTAACGAAATCCATGAAGTGTGTGAAGTGCGGGCAGTCTAATTTTTATTAATCGTATTCGACATATACAACTCGTACTATGATTTTCGGCGATACGAAAGCTATTCATTAAAAAGTCTAGCCTGCTTTCCAATAGATAAGCAGACAATTCAAACCGAAAATTAAAATGAGAACAGTTTAAAATTTTTTGCTTCGGCAGCAAGAAATCAGTTTGTCAATTTACGATTACAACATCAACATCAACCAACAACTATTTAACAATCAACAAAAAAATGAAATTTAGTTATATCCGTCGATTTTTCTATGAAATCCATCTCTGGCTAGGTATTCTTAGCGGAATAGTGGTTTTAATTGTTTGCGTGAGCGGAGGAATTTATGCTTTTCGCAATGAGATAGCAATGATTGCTGAACCGCATAAATATTTCGTGAAAGTTCCGAAAAGCGAGTCAAGCGGTTTACCGGAAAGATTGTCTGAGGATGATCTTATCAAAAAAATTGAAACGGCGAAACCGGGTCGAAAAGTATCATCAATTACTATTCCAGATAAAGCAAACCGGACAATTACCGTATCTTTAACATTCGCACAAAATAACTCCAGAGGCGGAGGACCCGAAGGCAGCGGAGGTTTCGGACGTAACCGAGAACGCAGTGAAAACTCCAATAGAGAAAACAGAGAATTTAGAAACGAATACAACTCTACCGAAAACCGTATCGCTGAAAATAACGAAAACAAAGTTGAGTCAAAAAGCGAAAATGTTATCGTTGAAAATAACGAAAACAAAGTTGAGTCAAAAAGCGAAAACGTTACCGCTGAAAATAACGAAAACAAAGTTGAGTCAAAAAGCGAAAATGTTACCGCTGAAAATAACGAAAACAAAGTTGAGTCAAAAAGCGAAAATGTTACCGCTGAAAATAACGAAAACAAAGTTGAGTCAAAAAGCGAAAATGTTATCGCTGAAAATAACGAAAGAAGAGTTGAGCGAAATCAAGATCGCGTAAATCAAGAACGCGGAGGACAAGAACGTGCAAATCAAGAACGCGGAAATCAAGAACGCGGCGGACAGGGCGGACAAGGCGGGCAGGGTAGAGGCGGCGGTAGAATGGTTGTATATGTCAATCCGTACACAGGCGAAATTGTCGGTGAAGGATCGAATCAAAAATTAGATACATTTTTTAGAGATGTAATGCAATTACATCGTAATCTTTGGATTGACGATTATTTACGTAGTTTGTATTCTTCAGGCGAACCAAACGGTCCGGGCGGACCTGGCGGACCGGGCGGACCAGGCGGTAATGCAAGAGGTCGAAGAGAAGGCAACGCCAATTCGGCAAGAGGTGAAGGCGGTGAAAGAAGAGGTCGAAGAGAAGGCAACGCCAATTCGGCAAGAGGTGAAGGCGGTGAAAGAGGAGGACGAGGAGAAGGTAACCCAAATTTTGCAAGAGGTGAAGGCGGTGAAAGAAGAGGTCGAGGAGAAGGCAACCCAAATTTTGCAAGAGGTGAAGGCGGTGAAAGAGGAGGTCGAGCTGAAGGCAACCCAAATTTTGCAAGAGGTGAAGGCGGTGAAAGGAGAGGTCGAGCTGAAGGTACTGGACGTGAAAATGCTGGGGGTGACAGAAATCGTGCAAGAGGCGGCGGAGGCGGAGGCGGCGGTGGAGGAGGACGCGGACTTACGGCCGGTCGATGGGTTGTTGCTATAGCGACGTCACTTTTTATTGTGGTTTCGATTAGTGGTTTTGTGCTTTGGCTGCCAAGAAATTTGAAAGGTTTTTTATCTTGGAAGGTTTGGAAATCTGGTTTGAAGGTTCGTGTAACCAAAGGTTTTTGGCCTTTCATTTATGATGTTCACAAAACGGTTGGATTTTATACGTTGATACCGGTTTTAATATTAGCGTTGACTGGATTATGTTGGTCTTTTCAGGATTATCGGGTTACGATGAGTTGGATTTTAGGCGATGTGATATTTAAGCAGCGTTTAAGCCGCGGCAATACGGCTAGGATTGAGCCGGTAGAAGATTCAATGGAGCCGCTTTCAATAGAGGAAATCATCAAGCGAACAGACGAATATATTTCGGGCAAGGGTGAACTAGTTATTAGTATTCCGTCTAATAGGAATGGTGTTGTACTTGTTCAGAAGGGGCGTGCGGGATTTTTTGCGTTATCGTTTAAGGATAGTGTGCAATGGGATCGTTTTCGCGGCAAGTTAGTACCGTTTCAGCTTCCGACTGGGGTGAAAATAGTAAAAACGCAAGTTCCGATAACTCCAGCAAGGGGCGGCAATCCCAATCCTTATAATGCAGCAGCCGGACCCGGTAACAGACCTGAACCTGGAACTGGAACAGGAGCAGGAGCAGGAGCAGGAACTGAATCTAATACTGCTACTAATACTGAAACGAAAATGAGAACTGTAACCAGTGCCGTTCCTGAAAAAACGATTGAGGTTGATGTAAATAGATTTTCTGATAAACCGTTTGGGGAGAAAATTGCGATGTCGGTTCGTGCGCTTCATTTTGGTGAGATTACTGGTTTATCGTCGAAGTTGATTTTTGGTCTTTCATGTTTTCTAGTATCGAGTTTTCCGATTACAGGAATAATGATCTGGACGAAGAAACTTCGTTTAAAATATAAAAAACGAAAAAAAGATAATTCCGCAAAAAACAACGCAATCGAGAATCTAGAGAATAATAAAGAAAGCAATCAAAGCGGACAAAAAAGCGTTTAGGGAAAATATTTCATTTGAATTTTTTTGTAATATATCGGTGGAATAATTTATTTTTTCGGGGGAATGCGGTCGTCTCGACTGCATCTTTAGGCGTTTTTTGTACAAAAAAGATGCAGGCGGGACGCCTGCGTTCCCGCCAGCTAAAATATTTTTAGTAATTCACTTAAATTGAAAATCTAAAATTACAAAATATTCTTCCTCTGTGTCCTCTGTGTCCTCTGTGGTTAATAAAACAAATATTACACTGACTGATATATTACAAAGAATTCTACTGAGTCTATTACTCATTGACCTGTATCGTTGATGGCATTTCTTATATCTGGTGCTGGTAATAAAATTCGGTGTACAATTGGGTCTGATATTTTTCCTTGCACGTTTAACTGAATAATTTGATCTCCCGCCCAACCTAAGACATCACTAATAACCGGAACATGAGTTCGTCTATTTCCGAGTCTTGTTTTCATTGTTAAATTTACTTCGCGCGTGTCTAGTTTCATCTCACCGCTTCCTGTCAGACTGAATAGTCCTCCCTCAAACGAAATTGGATTAAAAAATATCCTGTTGCCCTTGATCGAATAATTTATATCCGATTTATCAAAAGTTCCTGCGCCGGGGTCGGTCGGCTTTATACTCAATTCGCGTAAAACTCGTAACATTACCGGAGCTTCATAAATATTTGCATTGCGTAACTCTATTTTTCCTCTTCCGCTCATTGTTTCCATTTTTCTGCCTGTTCCCCAAAATTGCGTACTGCAATTCATCGTACCGCTAATTTTTTGTGTGCCTGGTAACAAATCTCTTGCCATCTTTCCAACATGTATATCAAATAAATTAGCATTTATACTATACGAAAATCCATCAGACATCGCCGCAATTCCATTACACATTATTGTTCCATCAAACAACTTTCCTGCAATCGGTATCGTGCGGTGAAATCCTATAAACCACAACGAGCGGCGAAAATTTTGGAACTGCGGAATGTCCGGCGGAGAAGGTAAAGTTTTTTGTGCAGGAAGTCCAAGATATAGTTGTTTCACTAATCCGTCATAAAAAAACGGTCCTTTTACATCGTTTATTTGAAAACCGTTTATCATCGCCGAATCAATTTGTATCTCACCGGCTAATCGTGCTAACTCATCTTCCGCATATCCGACTAACTTAACACCGCCAAAAATATTTTGTACCATAACCCCTAAATTCGCAGTATTCTGATGCAAAACAAGATAAATATCCCAAATTGTACGTAACGGTTTTTTCGCGTTGTCTTTCGATAATTCAATCAATCCTTTCAAAGTTACAGGCTGCGTTAACTGCAACGATTCAATCGAAGTTTTCAAATCAACCGGTAACACTTCCAACAACACTTTATCAATTGCAATCCGCTCGACATCAACTGCTTCAAGCCGCATTATCCATTTGCCGTCTGAATCAAATTTACACATTAAACCGCTGCTGATCTTTATTCCGTTTAGATTCGTTCCCGTTAATAATTTCGATGTAACGGTATCATTATCGTACAATAATTCACCTTGCAAGTTTTCAATTCGATACGGAAATTTTGTAGGCTGAATTGATAACCCCGCACACGGCTCCGTTTTGAATACTAGTCTGAAATCATTGTTGTTTGAATTATCTTGAGAACGATAATAAATTTTTGCTTCTAAATTGACCTTTCCTTTTGCTTGCAAACTCTTCAACAAATCGCTATGACTATCATTGAGTAAAGCTGCCGGAAGCTGCCCGTCTATCGGCAAAGATACAGCTTTAACAAATAATTGAAATTCATAAGTTAAATTCTTGTCCCCAATAGATTCGACAGGTTGTAGAAAACCATTACCCGTAATTCTAGCCGATTCATTACCGGCAACGATATTTTCAAATGTCCACACATCGTTGTTAAATCGGAGCAAACCGGTTATGTCCCGCAACGGATAAGGAAATTTATCGTAACAAATATTGATCTTATTCATGCTGACTTCAATATATTTTTTTATCGGCAAATCATTAGGCGGATGAGTTACAATCAAATTTGCATTTATTTTTCCCGCCGGATGCAATGACATAATCGTTTGACGCTCTTTGTGCGGAATTATATTTATTAATTTTTCATCTATCGGTACATCTTCACATTGAATTTGAACTTGTCCTGCCGGGTCGATTAAAACATTTTTGTACTCGCCGTCGATATTCATTTTCAACGAATCGTCCGATTGCCCCTTGAGACTAACCCGCATAATTGAATCTGCGTTAATTTGCAAATTGCCGCGTAAACGGTCAAGTCGATACGGTACGGGCAGATATGTTAAGTTGAGTTCTAAAAAATCGATATTTAATTTTTTCGGCTGCCAGTTCCCTTTTGTCCAGATCAATTCTGCTTCAAGATTCGCCGACCCTACATGATCAAATTTTGAAACTGTGTTTTTTAAGTTTTCATTAAATAACGGTACGATCCCGTCAACTAATTTTGTGTCAAAAATCAGTCCTTGAATATTCGTAACGATAAATGCTGACCGTCTGCTCAAAAGACCTTCTTGCGAATACGAAACAACAAGCCGTGCAGCTTCACCTAATCCGGTAAGTTTTTCTATAACAATACTGTCATCTGTGATTTTGAATTTTGCATTTAGTTCAGACAAAGTTCGATTTATTTCATTTATTTCAACTCTGCCTTGTGAAAGAATTCCGTCAATTGCAAAATGTAATCCGAGCGGCGATTCAGAAGCAGAAACGGCAGAAAAACCAAAATCGAATCTGCCTTGAAATGTTTTCGTTAAACGTCTGCAATCGGAATCGATAGACTTTTGCACGTCATGCGGAAGTAATTCGAGTAATTCAGAAATCCAATCGAGTTGTCTGCAATTACCTGCAATTTCCCATTTTTGCGTCACCGGATCAACACGCCCTTCGATATTTATTTGCCGTATAAAATCACCCTTGATACTTCCCGTAAATTGCCAATAAGAATTATTAGAATTATTAGAACCTGAATCGGCATTGAGCTTTTTATTTTTAGTAATATTTTTAGCATGAAATTCAGGCGGCAAAATTATCAATGAAATATCAGTTAATTTAATCGGTTGCGTGTCCGGTGAGGTTTCATCCTCGTAAAAAATTGTTCCATTGATTATTTCAATTGGAACATTTTTGACATTTTTTTGATTCGTGATCGTGAAAATTTTTAACTCATCGAGTATCCCATTTTCAGTACGCGTGATTCGAATGATCGGATTGCGAATTATTATTCGATCAACATTGACCTTTTTATCATACAATCGCCGAATCGTAACCGAACATTCAATATAAATTTCATCAGCCGTGAGCAAAGGCCGTTTTTTAGATTCTGATATTTTTGAATAACAGACTAATTTTCTGATCATTATTCCTTTTTGTTCGTCGAGTTGAGCTTTTTGTAATTCGATCTCGATTTCAGGAAATGATTGTTGCAATTCATTGAGAATATAAAACCGAAGTTGAGAATTAACTTGATAAAGTACGTAAACTCCTCCTGCCGCTACTGCAATTACAAGCAAGAGCATACTCCAACAAAACAAAAGCCAGATTGTATAAAATAATTTTTTGATTATAGAAAATCTCCAGACTTACATTGTTAAATTAATAATATTCTGCGAAAATTTTTTGCAACAAATTTATGTAAAATTGACATTGGTTTTCAAATTCATAATCCAAAAAATTTGAAAAATAAAATTTTGAAAAATAAAAATTCATTCTTTGTGATCTTTGTGTTCTCTGCGGTTTATAAAAAAATCGGAATTGGGTAATATTTATTTGTTAGTAATATATCAGTGTAATAATAGTTTTCGTTTTTTTGGTTGTTTACGAATTTTAAATTATCAATCACATACCTATTAAGTCCCGCAGAGACGACACTTTATTAGCTCCTTCCGTAAGCTAAAGCATACGGTTAATAAAGTTTTTTGGTGAATAGTCCCTAGCGGGACTTCTTGATAGTTAATTCCTTTTCGTATATTTCGTGTTTAAAAATTACAAAAAATTTGAAAAACAATTATTCCAATGAGTATATTACGATTTTTTAACGAAACGAATAATACAGATTTTTAACATTCAAGTCAAATCCAATTTTTGTAATATTTCGGCGGAATTTTTTTACTGATTTTTCGTTTATTTTTGAAATCTTTGTTGCGAGATTCAACTAATATTCAAACTCCCCCTTGTTGCTGATTAAAATTTTGTTAAACTGCTTTCCTTTCAATTCGATTATTGTTGTCTGTTTTCGGCGTAGAATAACAGACGAGTCGAACTGAAATTTCAAGTAAGATCAATTTAACACTCTTTAGAGTTAAAATAAAATGAAACAATTTACAATATTACTTATTGGTACAAGTGCATTATTGATTTCGTTATCGTTATCAATTAACGCAGGCGAGCCCAAGTTCAAAAAGATTACATTAAGTAATCAATTTTATGCGGAAGGTTCACATTACGGCGATTTCAATAAAGATGGAAAAATTGATATTGTTGCTGGACCATATTGGTACGAGGCACCTGATTTCACGCATAAACATGAAATTTATCCTGTTGAATCTTTCAATCCTGAAAACTACTCTGACAATTTCACCGTGTTTGGAACCGACTTAAACGGCGACGGTTGGGACGATGTATTTGTGTGTCCGCATCCGGGCAAACAGGGATATTGGTATGAAAATCCGAAAGGTAAAAAAGAACATTGGATAAAACATCTGGGGCCCAAAGAGGTCGGCAATGAATCGCCGTTGTGGGCTGAAATAATCAAGGGTGCCGGTAAAGGTTTAATCTATAATACAAATGGTTATCTTGGTTTTTCTAATTTTGAAATTAAAAACAATCAACCCGAATGGACATTTCAAGCAATCTCGCCCAAAGATAAACGTTTTCAAAAATACACACACGGCGTAGGATACGGCGACATAAATAATGACAGCCGAATCGATCTAATTGAAAAAGACGGATGGTGGGAACAACCGGAAATACCAAAAGATCAATGGAAATTTCACCCGTATAAATTCGCAGATGCAGCCGCACATATTCTTGTTTATGATATCGACGGCGACGGCAAAAACGATGTTGTTACAGCATGGCATTGTCATTTATACGGACTAGTTTGGCATAAACAAATTGATAAAAATGATAATGGTGAAATCAATTGGGAATGTAAAGAAATTATTCCTATCAAACCGGATTTCAATTCGGACACGTTACGAATTTCACAAATGCACGCACTGGCAGCAGCTGATTTCAACGGAGACGGACTATTAGATTTCGTTACCGGCAAACGTTTTTGGGCACACGGACCAAAAGGTGATAAAGAAGCTGACGCTCCAGCGGTCTTATATTGGTTCGAGTTAATACGGGAAAATAACAACGCAAAATTTATTCCGCACAAAATAGACGAAAACAGCGGAGTAGGTACGCAAGTTACAACTATCGACCTAAACAACGATAAAACACCAGATATAATAGTCTCAAACAAAAAAGGAACTTTCATTTTCATAAGCGAATAATTTTCAATATATACCAATTACACTTTAAAATTCGTTTTTTATTTTTTGTAATTGAAACTATTGTCAATAAACGTTGTAATAATTTTTAATAACTACAATTTGTTTTTGAGTCAAAAAATTGTCTATGAATTCGCCCTGAA
>JAITKS010000132.1 GCA_031278315.1 Planctomycetaceae bacterium
CCAAAACATTCGCTACGCATAACAGAAATACCGCCGATTCAAAACAAGATAATCCAACGGAGGATACAACTACGAATAAACCTAAAGGATATGTAAACTCAAATACCAATCACGACCAACATTATGATCAGATATTTAAACCTGAAGGTTCATTATTTGTTGAACTTTATCGTGCCGCCGACCCAACCCGTCGTAGAACACCAAATGACTTTTATAATTCCGATAACAGTCTCGACCTCGCAAAAACAAATCCAGATGGTGAACCCGTTTGGAGAATCGCTATCAGTAAACACACAAAAACGCATCCAAATGACACGCAGCCGACCTCAAATTACCGTATAAATAGTGTTGTAAATAATTTAGAACACCCGCGCACGAGCAATGCTTACCCTTTCCAGCCAACACAATGGAATGGGGCTGCTAGTACCCAACAAGAAATTGCCAAGGATACAGTTAAATCAGAGCGATTTATATATTTTGTTAATGATATTCCTAATTTTATCAACACTAATTTGGCAGATTCAGAAAGCATGATAAAAAGTATGTCGTTTGTTAATATTGGCGGCGTAAATAATGATGGAACGAGAACAGGAAATAATGTAGTTTTACAACCGAATAATTTCCTTCTGATTGCCCCGCGTGTTTTGACTTCATTTAAGTCAAAAGAAGTTGATGAGACTACGACAACAGACAAGTTTGGTGTTCCCGATGGTTTAGACGATGGTTCAGACGGAACTAAGATAAACTTGAAATCATTAAGCAGTAATTCTGTTAAAACTATGGTTGCAGCAATGAAAATTGACAATATTTTCAGCTGGAAAGACACGCCCAACATTTTAGCACTTGGTTTTAAGACTGGTGATCCAACACCGGCACTTGATACAAGATATCGCGGAGTAGGTGTAAATGTTTCTGAGATACTCCCAAACACAGGCATAAACGTAGGCGAGGCATCATACTATGCTAAACCTACTTTCGAATCTGACACAGAAAAAGATTATTATCCAAGTAATACAACTGATTTTAATAATCCTTATCCAACAACAACAGTTTATGGTGAAGAACGCACAGAAGATGCTGATTTTGTTATGGGATTTGGTACTATTCCCGGATTTCGTTCGATGTTTTTACAGCGATTAGCGGATGCGGATCGTCGATATCATCCTGTCAATAATCCGTATATTACAGTTGATTGGAGTATGATTGATTTACACGTATTCACAAGCGAGAAAGTAAAAAATGCACCTTTTGCAACAGGCGGTTTTGCAAATAGTCGAGAGGGCGAATTTGCCGCACCCGCTGCTAATAATCCTACTGACAGATTAAAATTCACGGGTGATCCAAAGTTGTATTTTAATATCCGTGAATGGGGAACAACCGCCAATCACGATGAGGATGATTTTACCACTCCGCCAACACCAATAGCATCATTACCAACCAGACGTCCGAATATCAGACATCGCTCTTTTAGGACAGTAGAAGTCACTTCGGCTGGTACCACGACAAATGTAGAAGTAATAGAAAATAATCCTTCGTTGCTTGGTAATGAAATTGCTAACAAGTACGAGCCTCCAAAGTTACCAACTTCCAATGACAATCCGAAATGGGGACAGTTATCTTATAAATATGGTGCTAAACATACTTCGGCTTCGGCTGACTTAGATACTTCGGGTAATTTTCATCCGAATGTTGACTTAGCAGGTATTCCGCAGCAAGGTTTTTTACATTTCCCTTGGAATGATTCACCTCTTGCCAATACATTTGAACTAATGCTTGTTCCGGCAGTAAGTGCCAGTAGATTCGGATATGATTGTTACGATACCGCTACCATAATACCTCTTAAAATGGGAAAATCGCTTGGTATGGATGGCAATGCCCGATTTAGAAATAAAACTTCAGGAACAGGTCCATACTTGAATTTTTTCACCAATGGCAGGCCGAACCCTGACGGTGCAGGTGATTCATTAGATTTGGTACGTTTATTTGAATATGTTCATGTTCCGTCACGATTTATAAGTACGAATCAACCGTTATCGGCAATGCGTGAACCGGGCAAAATAAATATCAATACAATGACAGAAAAAAGCTGGCAAGCACTTGTAGGCGATTCTATTGTTAATACCAATTATGCAAACATTAAAGACCAGCGAAACCCTACAGCCGCAATTGAATTTGCAAACCCATTCAGATCATCTCATGCTGCCAACTTTGTACCTGAACTGATGATGTCACGTCAACCTGTAGAAACGACATTACTTGGTCTTATTGAGCCGAAACTTGTTGCTGATAATATTTATACGAGTCTTCATCCTATAATGCGTCTTTCGGAGATGACTACGACTCGTTCGAATGTATTTGCAATTTGGATAACGACCGGCTATTTTAAAGTCGAGGGTGAGGGTGATGGTGAGCAACTCTGTGAAGAGATCGGTTCCTACGGCGGCAAAATGGAACGCCGCCGAGACTTTTATATCATTGACCGCAGTATCCCTGTAGGATTTATCCGCGGAGAAAAACTAAACACCGACAACATTATCCTATTAAAAAAATCATTAGAATAGCGGTTAGTGGTTAGTGGTTAGTGGTCAGTTCGCATGCGGAGTTATCACTAACCATTAATCCATTAATCATTAAATTCCCATTTTTTATTAACCACAGAGGACACAGAGAACACAGAGAAATATGATTTTGTAATTTTATATTTTGTGTTAATTTATCATTTGATTTGCGTGTTAATTTATCCATTTGATTCCGTGTGTGGTGAGTACACCGCGCACGGCTACATTGGAGATACCCCTTCGGGGTATGATAATATCTGGTAAAGACACAATGCATTGTGTCTCTACATATCAGATTTTATTTTTTGTAACGAAAAATAAAAACTGTTCACGCATAAAAAATAAACACGCCCTGAAAGGGCGCAAGCCTAAAGATCATAAATAATCTTTTTGCTGCCGCCCTTACAGGGCTTTTGTGTGTTATATTTTTTCCGTAGGGCGTTGCCCTACGCTAATGCTGATTGCCCTTTCAGGGCGATTTTAGTTTAAAACGAATACCGAAATTTAAAGTGTAAAGAGTATAAAAACAAAATAAGGTTAGTGATTATAAAACTTACACCTTATACAATGGTCTAGTTTTTGCCGTCCGCTGCTCATGAACATTCACAAAATAAAAAATTCTGTCGAGACACAATGCGGGGAGAGGTAGATAATATTTTTCAGCGATTTACACCCCCTTGATAAAAAACAAATTACACTTACAATACCCCCCCAAGAGTCAATAAGACTTTTTATAATATATCAGTGGAATATTTGCGGTCATCGTTATAAGTAGTAATTTTAAGGATAAATCAAACCATCCCTGAAAGGTTTGATTTATTTTTATGCTTGAACGGTTATCTTTTTCGTTACAAAAAAAGCGATTGCTATGACACGGTTATTTCAGATTTTACCTATTCTCATATCTCAATAAAGTGTCGTCCCTAGCGGGACTTAACAGATAGTTAGTTCCTTTTCGTGTATTCGTGTTTAAAAAATTACAAAAAATATACAAACAAATATTTAATATTTAATATTCAATATTCAACAATTAACAATTAAGTTTTTAACAAAAATAATTTAAAACAATGAGTAATGATTTTTTTAGTAAATTAGGAGCGATGTTCGGTCAATTAACAAAACCGCAACTAAACGATGTACAAAAAGAAGTTCAAGACTTGCGTATGAAAGTGAAAGAAGGATTTAATCACAAACGCGGTCAATTGCTCAATAAACTTTGCGACTTGGCGCACATGTTGGCTGAAGAGCAGAAGTTCAAAGACACTATAGACGTGCTGCATGAAATACTTGATCTCGGTTTAATTCTTGCTGGACAAGATAAAACTAAAGACTTTTCTAGTACGGCAATGAAACTCGGTCAAGTTATAGTCGCAACCAGATTTATGGAAGAAGATGTCCCATTGAACCAACTCGACGAAATATTCGACATATATAATAAATGGATAGCAATAACACCAGAACAAGAATTCGCAAAAATAAAAAATGAATGGTCTCTCACCATCAATACTTTTGCCAAACATCTTCTGTTCAGAGATCAAAAAGATAAATCAGTAGAATTGGTTGAAAGTACACTTCAAAAGGTAGAATCACTTCACAATCCGTTATCGACGAATTTTCTCGACTGGAAAGCATTATTGATTGGTTATAACATGTTGGCACGAATATATAAATCTTACAGTAATGTTTCTACAGCGATAGCTTATTTCTTACGTTATGACGAAATTGCAGACAAAGCACATGATGTTATCCAACGGCATAAACCTAATAATCCAATGCCGATTCACCGCAATTTCGACGGCGGTCATATTTTATTAGGAACTACGTCGGTAGATTTATCTGTAATATTAGCCTCTGCCGGATTTGAAGAAGAACGTTATTTGAATGTGCTTGAAATCGGTAATTTATACGATTCAATTGGACATTGTGATGAAGCTATAAAATATTATGACAAAGCTTTGCGAGTAGCAAATTACATTAATATAAATAAATCCCAAGAAAATTACGGCTCAATACCGGTTGATATGGATCCAAAATATTTAGCACAAATTGAAAACGCACAAATATTCATACCGATCAAAAAAGCAGCTGTGTATGATAAAATCGAGGACGGAAAAAATTTCGTTAAAAATATTCAATTAGCAGAAAAAGAACTTCAAGCAAAATTAAAAGAACGTAATACAAAAACTAAAAAAGACGAATTAGATAAATTACAATCTGAAATCAATAAATTACATAACAGTTACAACAAATCATCCAGTGTAAACAATAAAACATTTAGCAAAAAAAATTCTACCAAAGGTGTTTCTAAATTACAAGACGGCAGCAATTTACATTACGAATTAGCTAAAAAAAATAACGACGCCACCGGTTTTATGGCTACTGCTGAATTAGAGATAAACCGCGGTGCTTATAAATCTGCAATACTTTACGCATTGAAAGCGCGTAATATTTTAGATTCGTTATTCATGCAACTCGGACTAACGCTGCCGCCGTTATCAAATCTTGTGTACGCTTGTTATATACTTACAACTGCGTACATAAAATTAGACAACATGAATAAAGCTGAAAAATGGGCTGATAAAGCCGTAAAACATGTTAAAGAACTTGATGAGAAAATAAAAGACATGAAAAACAAAACAAATTTATCTCAACAAGAACTATCTCTATTGGAAAATTTTGACAACCGCAATATTTGGATTCAACCGCTGCAAAATTTAGTGATGGTTTATATCACAACAGGACAATTTGAAGAAGCAATTGAGCCTCTTATAAAAATACACAATGAATATAAAAGTTGGATAAAAGAATTATTTGTTATAGAAAAATTGGAAGGACAAAATAAACAATGGTATAAGGGATCGTTTGTTGAAGTTGTTTTGGGTTATATAAAAGTAAATCAAGCAATTGAAGAATGTTATTCTTTTATCGGCAATTTTGAGGAAGCAATGAAATGGTCTGAAACCGCAGTAAAAGAGTTGAACGAATTATGTAAATTCTTATATTCTTATGAAGAACCCGCCTGTATTTTCCGCAGCAAGGCGGATTTCTCTATGGCTGCAATAATGGTGTACACAGGAAAATTGGAACAAGCTGATAATTTAATAAAAACAATTGCACAGAGATTTCTTGATAAAGGTATTGATAAATTGTTAGACATTGCAATTGAAAGAACTCGAACTTTCGTTGCGTTAAGACTGAATATGTTGATCTCTGAAAAAGAATTCGATGACGAAAGAGAAAAATTAATCGAAGCAAGAAAAATTATGCAAGATCAAAAGCAAGAAGCCGGAAAAATGTTTAATGAGGTACTAGAAAAACTTAAAATAAGACGCCAAGAAGCAGAAAACGCACACTGCGTTATACGTAAACAATGGGATTTATTGATTAAATATACAACCGCAGCATTAGATTGGTGTAGAGATCATAATAAAGAGTGGAATAATATGTTGTTGAATAAATTAGATTCAAAAAAAATATCGTCAGAATTTGCTATAGAAGCGATCAATTACGACTTGGAATTGGTTATCTCAAGAAATTTTGATCAGAATATAGATTTCGATAAAAAAGTTGCAAAAGAACCAACCGATATAGATATCGATAAAGAAATAGAAGAACAAGATTTCGATTTTGAAAAACCAGAACATAATCCGATTGCTCCTGAATTTGAAATCATGATGAGAAATGCAACTCCGCAACAACGTAGAGATTTTGAAAAATTCAGTTCATTAATGTACCCTGGTGATGACAGCGAAGACGAAGATGACGAATATCAAGTTAAACCTAAACAAAATGAAAAAATCCGCCGCAATGATCCATGTCCTTGCGGAAGCGGAAAAAAATACAAAAAATGCTGCATGAATAAAAATAATTAACCCAATACAATTTTATGTAATATACTCATTGTACTTTAAAATTCGTTTTTTATTTTTTGTAATTGAAACTATTGTCAATAAACGTTGTAATAATTTTTAATAACTACAATTTGTTTTTGAGTCAAAAAATTGTCTATGAATTCGCCCTGAA
>JAITKS010000236.1 GCA_031278315.1 Planctomycetaceae bacterium
GTTATTTCGTGTATTTCGTAATCTCAAAAAAATTCTCTCTATCTGTGTTCTCTGTGTTCTCTGTGGTTAATAAAAAAATCTGAATTGGTAACATTATTTTTCGTAACAAAAAATAAAAACCGATATGCAGAAACACAAGGTATTGTGTATCTACAGACATTATCATACCCCGAAGGGGTATCTCCAATGCAGCCGTGCGCGGTGTACTCACCACACACGGAATCAAATGTGGATAAATTATCACAAAATCTAAAATTTAAAATTCGTAAACAACCAAAAAAACAAAAAATATTATTCCACTGATATATTAACTTTTTTTAACAAAAAAAAGTTTTTTACAGATTATTTGTTCTTTTGCGTTTTTTTTCTAATGAAATTTATTCTTTTTTTCGATGGTAATGTAGGAAATCGGATTTTTCCGTTTATTCCGTTTATTCCGGTTACATTGGTTGAAAAAATATTTCGATACAATTTTGCTATTTTATTCAACTTAACATTACGTCGCCCAATTACGCTTCTTACTACGATTTCCAACACTACAAAAATATATTCAACCAAAACCGCTTTCCGAGAAATAAACAGACAGCTCGAATCGAAATTTCAATTTAAAATATTCAATTTAAAAATTCAATGAAATTTATTTTAACGAGAGATGAAAATTAAAACGGTTCACACTTTAAATTTTAACAACTGCGTCAGGCTCACAATCAGGAGTAAGACTTTGATAAATCACTTTCAAGAGATAACTCAAATAGTACGAGCCGTATCCGTATTTTGAATAGAAATTAAAACAACTAAAAATTCAACATGATTTTATTCTGCTCATACTGCGAATTTCGACAATTCATAAACATATAACTCAAACATATACGGCTCGTACTTAAATTTCGATAATTGCAAAACATAAACATCAAAGCATAAACTTCGGCTCACCAATAAATAAGCCGACGTCAATAAACCGAAATTTTAAATACGAACAGTTTAAAATTACCGCTGAAAAATTGCGGTGCTACCCAAAGGAGATTTAGCTTGAAACCGAAAACAACATCAAAAAGAATGTCCGGCACTGTTGCTGCCTTATTTGGATTAACTATTACAATCGTCTATATTATTTTATCAACAAATAATATTCTCGCTCAAGTTACAAATTATCAACATGCCGCCAACCGCAATTACGCCGCACCCGTATCTGCATTGACAGCTGCCGGTTCCGCCCCCGCTGCCTATAATACAACAAATACAACAACACCAATAAATGTAAATCCAAATTCGATCAATCCTAATTCAATCAATTCAAATCCGAACAATCCTAATTCGATCAATCCAATTCCGAACAACCCTAATTCGATTAATTCAAATTCGAACAATCCTAATTCGATCAATCCAATTCCGATCAATCCTAACTCGATTAATTCAAATCCGAACAATCCTAACTCGATTAATCCAATTCCGAACAATCCTAATTCGATTAATTCAAATCCGATCAATCCTAATTCGATCAACCCTAATCCGAACAATCCTAATTTGATTAATCCTAATTCTGTATTTCCGTCACCTGTAAATCCTAGAGCGGCAAATCAGATGTATTCAAATTCAAATCAATTATCACCTGTTTCGGAACCGCCGTTGTCTCTTGAACAAGCACGCATAATCAGCGCACAAAAACTTTACAATGCTCGCCGCGCAGTTGCTTCACGTGACTTCGCTTTCGCTGAACGGCTCGCTGCGGAAGTTCAAAAATTGAATTTACAATATCAACCAACAGATGATCGCCCCGAAGCAATTATCGCACTTATCAAACAAAATAATCTGCTCGCTGAATTTGCAAAAACTAACGGCGTCAACTCAGACCAATATAAACGTAATTATGCAATGTTCCTTTTATCGCAGGCAAATTCGTTATTAAATTACGGAGATGTCGAACTCGCTGAATCGTTAAATAATAGCGTAATTGCCCAAAACGTTCTTTATAACGAATCAGATAATCGAAACGGTTTTACTCCGCAAGCTGTCGCTAAACGTATTAACGATATTAAAAATTACCGTACTGCAATGGCAACTCATGCTCTGCACAATCAACCTGTATCAAACCCGCCTAACAATATAAATTCGCAACTCTCTATTACAGCACAACGCCAACTCAACGATGCAATCCTTATAATGAAAGACGCACGCAAAGCAATACTTAACGGAGATATCGACCGCGCAAGAAATCTTTGCACATACGTACAAAACATGCAATTACCAGATTCACTATTTCCGCCTAATGTAGATAGTCCGACTAAATTACTCGGCGAAATAGCAGTACGAACTCAATCTGTACATCAAGAAACTCCGCAAGCAAATTATCCGCCGACCCCGTTGAATACTTTGAATCCGTCAACTCCTTTAAATCCGTTGACTCCGTTGAACACAGCGTCCAATCGAAACGAACCGACAAATAACGTTACAAATAATCTTACAAACAATCATACCAATAACGTTACAAATAACGTTACAAATAATCTTCGCAATACTAATAATGGCAACGTTCCGAACAATACCAATGGAATAAATAACGTTAATGCGGCAGTGTCTTATCCTAACAATACTAATCCTGCTATGTCGAATGCTGTTTACAATACAGATAATGACACAACACATAATCGCCACGCAACAAGTTTGCCGGACACTTCAGATTTTGTCGAACAAGCAAAACAAGCCCGTGTATTGGCAATGCAACAACTCAGTTCGGAAATTATCAAAATGGTTTCTGAATCAAAACGTCTGACTAACGAAAATCGGCACGACGAAGCAATCGAAGTTCTAAATAGAGCAAAACAAAGAATCGATAACGCACAAATTGACGAAACCCAAAAAAATACATTCTACCGAAGTATCGACGAATCAGTACAAACAACAAATAAACATATCGAACAAAATAAAGCTAAACTCGAACTCGATACACGAAATCAAGAAGTCTGGAATAGATTGAAAAACGAAAGCGAAGCAGCCCGCAGCAGAGAAGAACAACTCAAAACATACATCGACGAATGTACACGATTAAACGACGCCCAAGAATACGATCAGGCAATTTTAATCGCAAAGAAGGCTCGCGAATTCGCACCTAATGAATCGGTTGTACATTTGTTATTACAACATTCTCAAATGCTTGCTAACCTCAGACGAAGTGAGAAAAGCCGCGAACAAAAAGCAGAAACTTTCCTTCATGCAATGCACAACGTTGATAGTACTGCAATCATTGATCCTAATGTTTTTTCTCGTGACATCGCATACTCGACAACATGGAGCGATATTAAAAAAAGACGGCAGTCAACAAGCGAATTACTGTATGATCGCCCCGAAACGGAAAGACAAATTATAAGAAAATTAGAAACCCCAATCTCATTTAGTACAGACCGCCCAATCGCTTTTAGAGAATTTATCGATCTGCTGCGCGCACAAACCGGATTAAATATTGATGTCGATTGGAGAGCATTAGAACAAGAAGCGTTTATTACTACCGATTCGCCTGTTTCGCTTAAATTGTCTAGTGAGATAAAGTTGAAAAATGTACTCAATCAAATATTAGGACAAAGAGGATTAGCATACGTCGTTAAGAATGAAATGCTGAATATAACAAGCTCGCGTCAAGCTCGCGGGCAACTTGTAAAAAGATACTATTATATAGGTGACTTGATTCGGCCAATAAAAGATTTTGACGGCACCTCGCCGCACGATATGAACAATATAATCGACCGATCCATTAAAGAACAATTCCGGTATCAGAATAATCCGAATTATAAATGGAATCCGGCAGTTCCGATTTCCAATAACGATATTCCTACGTTCAATCATTTATCCAATAATCAGGCATTTACACCAGATACAATACTAGCTCAAACATTCTCTACCGGAACTCAAGATAGAACCGGAGGCGGAACAGCTTTCACAAATACTAATGATCCTAACAACCTAAACGGAGCAGCAGGCGGAGGCGGTGCCGATTACGATATGATCATTGACCTAATTAAAAATGTAACAGCTTGGAAAACAGTCGATAGCGAAGACGCAAATATCACCGCATACGAACCAAGTATGAGTATCGTCGTTAGACAGACTGAAGAAATTCATACTGAAATTGTCGAATTACTTGCTCAATTAAGAAAATTAAGCGACTTACAAATCGCAGTTGAAGTACGATATATAACTATTAGCGACGACTACTACGAAAAAATGGGCGTAGATTTCCAAATGAAATTTCGTAATGACGGCGCTGCTGATAAAGTCGTTCTTTATGGAGACAACTCTTCAAGTACGACTACAAGCACAACTGATTCTGATACTGATTCCAGCTCTTCAAGTTCGCAGACAGGAATCGCAAAAGGAAATAATGTTACAGTAGGTTTGCAAGGACCGAGTCAATTTCAATTTGATTTATCTATTCCGGTTGTACAAAATACGTATGGTCTAGCTGATCCGATGTACGGCGGATTTAATCCCGATTCAGGACTTCGTATGGGATTTGCACTGTTAAGTGATATTGAAGCATACTTTTTCATGAACGCAACACAAGGAGATTCAAGAAGCAATATTTTGCAAGCTCCGAAAGTAATGATTTTTAACGGTCAAATGGGTTCTGTCGTTGACACTACAACTTCGCCTTTTGTTACGAGTGTAGTTCCGGTAGTAGGTGATTTCGCAATTGGTTATCAGCCGATTATTGCTGTTTTGAATGAAGGTCAAATTATGAATGTACGCGGAACAGTGTCGCCGAACAGACAGTATGTTCGTTTGACTTTAGAACCAAGATTTACAACGATAACAAAAGTAGCAACGTTCAGATATGTCGGTGATGAAAATTCAACTGATTCAACTACAACCAGCAACGGTGCAGAAGCTTCAAGCAGCAGCACGTCAAGCGCAGATGAAAGACGCGGAACAACTGTAACAACTTCAAAAGCAAGCTCAGGTGTTACTATTCAGCAGCCGATTATGGCATCTTTTTCCGTGCAAACGACTGTAAGCGTACCAGACGGCGGAACTATTCTAATGGGAGGAATAAAAAGATTACGCGAAGGTAGAATTGAAGCAGGAACTCCTATTTTAGATAAAATACCTTTCATACAAAGATTATTCATGAACACAGCCATCGGACGGGATACCTCAAGCATACTAATGGTCGTTACGCCAAGAATTATTATACAGGAAGAAGAAGAAGAATTCTTAACAGGAATACGTCCGTAAAAGTTTTGAAATTTACTCGACCAATATAAATAAATTCTAATATAAAATAGATTGTTGTTTGTAAGAGATCATTGAAACATTACATTTTGTAATATATCCATGAAATCTCCAAATGAATGATATGTAGAGACACAACGCACTGTGTCTCTACATATCAGGTTTTATTTTTTGTAACAAAAAAGATAACCAGTCCCGCAAAAAAATAAATTATTCCACTGATATATTATCTAAAATTACAAAATCTTATTTCCTCTGTGTACTCTGTGTACTCTGTGGTTAATAAAAACGTTCTCTGTGGTTAATAAAAACAAAATAAGGTTAGTTAAAAATGAAATTTAAAAACGTTTGAGAAAATTTCACCTAATATATTACGTTTATTCTACAGCGCGGAGACACGGCGTATTGTGTCTCTACAGACATTATCACACCTATTTCTAATAAGTATTCACCGCACACGGAACCGATTGAAGGAACACATGAGATATAAGATGAAATGTCGAAATGGGGATATTGTTGAAAACTCTGTTTGTGTTACAATCTGCTTTTTCAAATTTGTGTTTAATACATTGCATGTATATTTTTCACATTTGAAAATTCTTTTTTCGTTACAATAAATGAAATCGAAAATTATGAGTACGAAAAATATCCTCAATTTTATAAGGAGTTAAAATGACTATTTCACTTACAAAAGGACAAAAGATTTCTCTGGAGAAAGAAAGCGGCGGCGGACTTTCCAGAGTTGCAATGGGACTCGGTTGGGACGCTGTCAAGCGGAAAGGAATTTTGGGATTCTTCTCCGGCGGTTCCCAAGAAATCGATCTGGATGCAACATGTATCATGTTCGATGCCGCAAAAAATCAAGTTGACGTTGTTTGGTTCCGTCAACTTCAAAGTAAAGACGGAAGCATTAAACACTCCGGCGATAACCGAACCGGCGCAGGTGAAGGCGACGACGAAACAATTACCGTCGATTTATCACGCGTTCCGGCAAATGTAACAACTCTCGTTTTTACAATTAACAGTTTCTCCGGTCAGACATTTGACCAAATCGAAAACGCTTTTTGCCGTTTGGTTAATCTTTCTAATAATCAAGAAATCGCTAAATACACCTTGAGCGGCGGCGGAAATGTTACCGCACAGATTATGTCAAAAATTTATCGGCACAATAACGAATGGAAAATGGCGGCTATCGGGGAACCCGCCAATGGACGTACTTTTCAAGATATTCTGCCAAATATTGTTCCTTACCTTTAACTTTTAAACCTCCTTACAGAAAGGAAAATAAGATGACTGATTTAGAAACTGATTCGTTTACCGAAATTGTGAAATCAATTTTGGAAGACGGTATTATCGATGATGCCGAAGTCAGGGCACTCCGAAAACGTCTTTACGCCGACAACAAAATCGAAAAAGATGAAGCTGACGCTTTATTCGAGCTTAATAACGGCGTAAAAGGTAAATCAAATGACGACACATGGGTATATTTATTTACCGATGCAATTTGCGATTTCCTTCTCAAAGATAAAACTTCTCCCGGTGTTGTCGATGACGACGAAGGCGCATGGCTAATCAAGAAAATCGAAGGCGACGGTGAAATCGACGTCACCGAAAAAGCGTTACTAAAAAAACTAAAAGAAAGAGCTGCTTCATTGCCGGCAAATCTTCTGGAAAAACTTAAAAGCTGGGGCATCTAATTTAACTCGTAGCAATTGGAAGTAAAACAAATTCAGCAACAGTTTTCAATAACAGTTTTCAATAATTGACAAACCGGTTGTTCTATTTTTTTACTTCTGATTGTTGTTTCAATTCACGCAACAATTAGATTACTATTAATTACTATGGCTATTTCATTGACAAAAGGCGGAAATGTTTCATTGAGTGATGCAGTTCCGGGATTAAACAAAATCAAGATTGGTCTTGGTTGGGATGTTCGCGCGACACAGGGTTCAAGTTTCGACTTGGATGCGTCGGCTTTTTTGGTTGGTGAGACTGGGAAAGTCCGCAGTTCAAATGATTTTATTTTTTATAATCAGTTGAAATCATCGTGCGGCAGTGTAGTTCATGCAGGTGATAATCGAACCGGTGAAGGTGAAGGCGACGATGAAGAGATTTTCGTTACATTAAATTCTGTGCCGGCAGATGTACAGAAAATTATTTTTACGGTTACAATTCACGAAGCTGAAAAACATGGGCAAAATTTTGGTCAAGTTAATTCGGCATTTATTAGAATTGTCAACAATGACGACAACGAAGAAATTGCACGATTTGATCTTTCCGAAGACGCTAGCACGAGTACGACAATGATATTCGGTGAAGTGTATCGTCACAATGGAGCGTGGAAATTTCGGGCGGTCGGACAGGGATTAGCGGGCGGTCTTGAAGCGGTTGCAAAACAATTTGGTGTACCGCTTTAAGTTTAAGATTAAACAATTATTTTTGTTTCAAAAAAATATATGGGTGTTTCATTAACTAAAGGGGCGAATATTTCGCTTTCAGATCAGGCTCCCGGATTGAACACGGTTCATGTTGGACTTGGCTGGGATGCACGGCAAACAGCAGGTGAAAATTTTGATCTCGACGCCTGTTGCTTTATGCTTAACGCAAATGGGAAAGTTCGGAGTGATGCAGATTTCATTTTTTACAATCAGTTAAAATCAACTTGCAGCAGTGTCGAACATACAGGCGATAATTTGACAGGTGAAGGTGAAGGTGATGATGAAGTCTTGATTGTCAAACTAGACAAAGTTCCAGCAGAAATTGTTAAACTAGTTTTTACTGTAACAATTCACGATTACGAATCGAGAAAACAAAATTTCGGAATGGTCTCTTCGGCGTATATTCGAATTGTCAATAATGACAACAATGAAGAAATCGCACGATTTGATTTGTCGGAAGATGCCAGTACCAATACGGCGATGATTTTCGGTGAAATTTATCGTTACAATGACAAATGGAAATTCCGCGCAGTGGGTCAAGGTTTTAATCATGGTCTTGAACAAGTTGCGGTTTCTTACGGCGTTGCTGTCGGTTAAATTTTTACTATATATATTAGACAACTTCTAAAAACGATTTTTAGGAGGAATACAAACATCACGCCTGCACGTTTTTTGTACCTGTTTTTGTATAGATTTTGTATTAGATTTTTATAAATCTTGTACAAATTTTTACGTGAAACGCCTAATGTGATCGAGTGTGATCGAGAGTGATCGAGAGTGATCGAGTCGGCTGTGTTCTTTCTAACAATAAATTTTATGAGAGATTTTTAGAAGTTCCCAATTATTACTTTTAACATTCAACCTTTAACTATTACATTATTACGATGCGAAGACTTCCTGTTTATCTTCTTCTTGATGTTTCCGGTTCGATGACCGGTGAACCTATCGAAGCTGTAAAAAATGGAGTGCAAATGATGCACTCTGCATTACGGAAAGACCCGTATGCTCTTGAATCGGCGTATATCAGTGTGATTACGTTTGCGAGCAATGTGCAACAAATTGTTCCTTTAACTGAAATCGTACAATTTCAACCGCCTACAATTTCTGCCGGCGGAGGGACTTCACTTGGTGCAGCGTTACAAAAAGTTGTAGATTGTGCAAATCAAGAAGTTGCAAAATCAACCAAAGATCAAAAAGGTGATTGGAAACCGCTTGTATTTATTATGACCGACGGTTCACCGACAGACAATGTTGAGCCGGGAATTGCAGCGTTTCAGAGTTATAAATGGGGAATTGTTGTTGCATGTGCTGCCGGTCAGGGGGCCGATAAAACTATTTTGCAGCGATTAACAGAAAATGTCGTAACGCTAGACACAGCAGATTCTGCAACAATTGCCGCTTTTTTCAAATGGGTTTCGTCCTCCATTTCGGCAAGCAGTAAAAAAGTAGATGAAGCCGGCAGTGACAGCGGCTCCAGTGAATTACCGCCCCCGCCGCCGGAAATCAATCTAGCAAAACCATAATAAAAATTAATGTAATATTTCAGCGGAATAATTTTTATTGTGGAATAATTTATTGTTGACGGGAACGCAGTCGTCGGGAGCGCGGTCGTCTCGACCGCATCTTTAGGAGTTTTTTGGGACGCAAGATTACAGCATTGACAAGATTTTTAAATAATAAATTAAAAGAATCGTTAATATTGCAGCGGAATAATTGTTTGTCAAAATTTTATAATTTTTAAAAACGAAATACACTAAATACACGAAAAGGAGCTAGCTAACTATCAAGAAGTCCCGCTAGGGACGAC
>JAITKS010000271.1 GCA_031278315.1 Planctomycetaceae bacterium
GCAACTGGCATCACGTTTGAACAAGTTTGGTTACTTATTCAAGAAAACGCCAAACAAGCCGAAAAAGAGTTCAAAGAACTTAGAGCTTTAATCAAACAAACCGATGATCAAATAAAACAGACCAACGAACAAATAAAACTGAATGACAAACAAGTAAAAGAACAAATAAAACAGACAGACGAACAAATAAAACAAACCAACGAACAAATAAAACAGACAAGCGAACAAATAAAACAGACCGATAAACAAGTGAGAGATCAAATAAAACAGACCAACAAACAAGTCGGGGAATTAAGTAACCGTTTTGGGGAGATGACAGAATGTTTGGTTTCTCCTGAGATTGATAAAGAATTTAACAAATTCAATTACCATTTCAAACAGGCGAGTTGTAATACTAATATTAAAAACGAAAATGATCAGGTTATCGCAGAATTAGATGTGCTTCTGGAAGATGATAATTTTATTCTTTGTATAGAGGTTAAAGTAAAACCCGACGAGAAAGATATCCAGCAACATATAAATCGGCTTAAAATTGCTCACAAGCATTTTAAACAAATTCGGCAGGGCGAAAAAAAAATTGTCGGAGCTATTGCTGCAATGGTTTTCACGAAAAAAATAAAACGTCTGGTTATTGAAAACGGTTTATATGCTATCACTCCAAGCGGCAAAACATTTAAGGTCGATGTCCCCGATGGTTTCCAACCAAAACATTTTGTCAGCGTCGAAGAGTAATATAAATTTACAAAAATTTCGTCAATGATAAACCTCTAAAAACTAACTTTAAGAGGAACTCATACATCACACCAGCACTGTTTTCGTACAAAAAAAGCCTAATATACAGGCAAGACGACCGCGTGCATTCTAACAATAAATTTTATGATTATTTTATACCCGGGTTATAGTTTACAATCACTTGCGGATTTGTCAGAAACAGAATCAGATGAGATTCTGTCAGCATTTACAGCTTTATTTCATCCTGCTGTATTTAGTCATTTCGGTAAAATTCCGCAATTAGAATCTGTTTCAAATATATCACCAAGTTCAGCTTCAAATTTGATTATTGTACCGCCTTGTTGCGAATTACATCTTCCGCAAGAATTCGAAAATTTCGACTTTGACAATAACGTTACAATAATTCGTAATATTCATTCCCGAAATTCAATTGTGAATGAAATTATCAAACGTTTTAATATTCAGCATAATTTTTGTAAAAAATATATTGACGACTTTTATACTCTTGGCACAACTGTATTGTTTGTAAGTTTGCTTGCTAATCATTTGCACTATATAGATAATTCACACGATAACTCAATTCTTCAGGCTCTCAACGATATAATTGACAATATCAATAGTAAAAATAACATTACCAATTCTTCTTTATCATCTATTGCTGCTATGACCGATGATTTAAATATTATTGAAACGAAAAATCAATCATCGGTTTTAAGTCAAACAAGCGATATAAATTATAGTTCTAGCTCAGACGCAGTCCAATCAGACGCTGTCGAAATCGACACACATAATTTATTTCGGACAGCATTTGAACGCATTTGCGAGATGAAAGAATTTTATTATTCAGTCAATTCGTATTTACTCGATTTAACTCTTGTAGTCAAAACGACGCTTGGTGAACCTTTCAGACAATTGTTGAAAGACCGTAATAATGTCAATTTGATATTACCATCGTTGTTGCTCGATTTACTTCCCGAAATTGATTCTGAATCTTTTGCTGAATTGAAGTCGGCGGTGTCGGCGGGCAAGGTGAATTTTGTTGCCGATGATGTATCGGAATCGCCGTTATTGTTGCAGCCGCTGCTCGATGCCGCTGATAAAATCTTGCAAGGTATTTCTATCTATCGTGATTTATTCGGAGTTATACCAACAATTTATGGGCGTCAAAAAGTAGGTCTCACGCCGTTTCTGCCGCAGATTCTAAAATTATCTGGATTCAAAAGTGTGTTATTTTTTGCTGCTCTCGACGGATGGCATTTGAAACAACGAAATCAAAGTAAAATGATTTGGAAAGGAATAGACGGAACAAATATTGATGCATTAATTCGCTACCCCAAAAGCTGTACAACAAATAAAGACCTATTCGATTTCGCTGATCATTATTCCGACTTGCTAAATAGTGATTCTGTTCCAACCGCAGTTTTTGCCTCTTTCCCTCTTGACAAAACACAAAATAATAAAAAAGAAAATAACGGCAAAATAAATACAAACAATTCTTGTACAGATATTTCTTGTAACGAAAATTCATTTAACAATAATTCAGAAAGCGATAATAGCGATAATAATGACATCCCAAACTGGTATAAAGACCTACAACGTATGTCAAGTTATACATCGCAATTGGGTGAATCTATTGGTTTGGAATCTTATTTTGCAACTACAGAACGGACAGGTTCGGAAGAATTTATTTCAGCTGAAAATTTTCTTAATGTTGAACCTTCTGACATTCCGTATTGGATAAAGTTATACCGAGAAAATTTAACTCGTGTGATTAAGTCGGCATTGAGTACGGTTTCGCAATTGTTGATTGATCCGAAATCAGCTGCTAGACCAAGTGATAAATCTCAAACCGAAATTGATTCCGGCACGATTTCGGAATATGTTCGAGAATTCGCATCGGCAGTAGGATTACGCTGCATTGTTGATAAGAATGATAAGACAAACAATAACGAAAATTCTGCATCGTGTGAGATTAAATCGGAGCAAGATTTGCCGGAGCAAGATTTGCATCGGGGGATTGCAATTTTCAATGTGTGGAATTTTGGCCGCCGTGTGTTTATAGATGTAAGTGATTGGTCGAAATTACCGTCGGCGGTTTCGCCTATAATTTTTGCGGGTGAAAAATTAGGCAAGAAAGAAATAGTAGTAGATATTCCGCCGCTTGGATATACTTTCATTCCTGTACCGGAAAAAATAACAACCGAGAATCCGAGTACATCAGATGAAGTTGATAAGAAAAAAATTGTTATTCAAGCGGAGGGGTCTAGTGTCGGCGGTTTGTCTATTTTGACTCAATTTTTTAAGAAGCGTGCGGAGCCGTCGTTGGTAACTAGGTCTGATAATGGTGCGGCGTTTTTCTTGCAGAATGAATTTTTTGTTGCGAAAATTGATTCTGATACTGGTATGCTTCGATCTCTTTTCACGAGTAATTATCGTTATAATCGTTTATCGCAGCAGTTAGGATTCAGGTTGCCTAAAGCGATACGAGATATAGATTCTCGACCGGCAAAAGACCCGAATCGCGGTTATGCGAATTCGGCAGCAGATGAAATTGAAATAAACGAGTTAGGCAGTGTTACAGGCAGTATTCGAATAAAAGGACGATTGATTTGCGACGACGGTCGTGACGCCGCAATTTTTTCAGAATTGGTCACGATACATCGTTACAGCAGAATATTAGAATTTCATATTACGTTAGAACCGATTCTGGAACCTAGCGGCGATTCCGCGTGGGATTCTTATTATGCTATTAGGTCAGCGTGGAATGACAGATCGTTTGAGTTACGCGGAAGTTTGGGAGACGGATTATATTCTGTAACAACAAATCGTGTGTTATCGCCAAGATTTATTGATTTACGCAACGAAAAACGATCAATAACTTTTTTTTCCGAAGGTTTACCGTTTCACCGACGTTTCGCAGACCGCTATCTCGACACAATATTAATCGCAAAAGGTGACAATAAATATGACGCCGAAGGTAATAAAATTGATAATAACAATATCGATTCTTGTATTGATTCTTGTGACGGATCAAATCGAGTGACACGGAATTTTCGTTTTGGTGTAGGGATTGATATTCGGCATCCGTCGGCGAGTTCGTTTGAATTTATGTTAATGAAAAACGAAATGGCAATTCCTGTTTGTCATGCTGAAAATAAAGTATTTTCACGATGGTTGTTTCGACTCGATTCTGCAAATATTATTGCATTACATTGGGAACCGTTTTACAATGACACAAATATTAAAAATAGCAAAGAGAATATACCGCCGGACAATATCGTAGAAAAATGTTCAGAAAATTATTCTAACAAAGATGAGCTTATCGGATTCAAGATATATTTACTAGAGACAGAGGGAACTCAAACAAGCAGTGTGTTACGTTCTTTCAAGCCGATAACGAATAGTTATGCAACAAATTTGTTGGGAGAAGTTTTACAGCAGTTAAATATAAATGAAGCAGGAGTACAAATTACAATGCACCCGCACGAATTATTGCCGCTAGTTTGTATTTTTTGATAATACGAAACAAACGAAATAATATAAGTACCGTGCGATATACAATAATTTTCGATGACGTAAAAATTAAAAAACGTAAAAACGTAACAGTATAAAATAGTACGAGTTGTATAATTGTTTCAACAAATATTATTTTTAATCTTTATTAAAATCTAAATTTAACATTCGCATTAAACAAATGGCAAAGAAATTAAGTTTTATTGAAATTCTTCAACGTAAAGGATTTCTTAGTAATGCACAAATATCGGAGTGTCATGAGATGGCTAGTTCTGCAAATATTAGTTTGCGGGAAGCGATTTCGCGGCTTGGTTATGCTAGTAACGAGGAAGTTACTCGTGCAGTTGCCGAAGAGTTCGGACGTGAATATATAGACTTAAAAAATCTTGTTATTCCGCCTGCAATAATTGAACTGATACCGGAATCTGTTGCACGTGAAAATCGGATTTTGCCGTATCAAATTGACGGCGAAACTTTACGTGTAATTGTCAACAATCCTAATGATCTTGAGACATTTGATAAACTTCGTTTTATTTTGCATCGTCCGATTGAGCCTGTTCTTGCAACGACGGAAGCGATTCAGGAAGCTATAAATAGGCATTATCAGCAAAATATCGGTGAAAGTGCGGACTCGTTAATTCAAGATATGACTGATACGAAAATTGATTTCACCGATTCCGATATTTCAAGCGCAACCGAAGAAGCCGCAAATGCAACAGACAGCGACGCTCCAATAGTTAGATTAAGTCAATTAATCATTGAAGAAGCTGTGCAACTGAGAGCGTCTGATATTCATATCGAGCCGTTTGAAGACCGTGTCAGAGTTAGGTACAGAATAGATGGAATTTTAGTAGAACGTGATAATATTCCAAAACGTATTCAAGGTTCTGTTTTGTCGAGATTCAAAATTTTAGCGCGTCTTGATATTGCTGAACGGCGGCGAACTCAAGACGGACGGATAAAATTATCTATAGCTGATAAAGAGCTTGATTTACGTGTGAGTGTAATTCCGACGAGTCATGGTCAATCGATTGTTATGCGAATTCTCGACAAAGATAATATTCGTGTAAATTTAACGCAGCTGGGATTTGCTGAACGTGAGTATAAAAAATTCGTTAGTTTAATTCGGAGACCTAATGGAATTATTCTCGTTACAGGACCAACAGGATCAGGTAAAACAACATCTTTATATGCCGCTTTAAATGATCTCAATACGCCAACTCGAAAAATTATAACAGCCGAAGACCCGGTAGAATATTATTTGCCCGGTATAAATCAAGTGGAAATCAAACATGCTATCGGACTCGATTTTGCAAGAGTGATTCGTGCAATGTTACGCCAAGCTCCGAATATTATTCTAGTAGGTGAAATGAGAGATATTGAAACAGCACAGATGGGAATCCAAGCGTCGTTGACGGGGCATTTGGTTTTTAGCACGCTGCACACAAACGATGCCCCAGGCGCGATTACAAGACTCGTTGATATGGGTGTACCGCCGTATTTAGTATCAAGTTCGGTCATTGGTATTATGGCGCAAAGACTAGTAAGAACTATTTGTCCAAAATGTAAAAAACCATACGTACCGTCAGAAATTGAGTTACACGAAGCCGGAATAACAAGCGAACAAGTCGCAAAGGCAACTTTCATGAAAGGAAAAGGATGTAGTCATTGTAATAAATCAGGATATAGAGGAAGAATTGCGATATTTGAATTATTGATGATGTCCCCAAAAATAAGAGAAATGACTTTCAAACAAGCAAGCACCGTAGATATAAGAAAAACTGGAATAGGCGAAGGAATGAGCACTCTATACGACGACGGAATAAGAAAAGTATTAAAAGGATTAACAACTATAGAAGAAGTGATGAGAGTAGCAAGAAGCGCAGAAGGTTGATCAAAAATTGATGCCTAAATCAAGATTAATTGTAAACGTTCACGTTTTAATTTATTAGTTGTTTTATTTTTTATTTGGTCGAGCAATTCAAATCAGATATTGAGCAGATATTGAGAATTAGTAACTTTTCGTATGTATTTTGTTTTTTCAGTATTTTTGCAATATGAAATAAACAAAAAATACAAAACAAACTAACATGTAATCAAATAATTTTAATTTTTTAATACGATGAAATATTTTAACGTAGCTGGTCCTTGTAACCGTGAAAAACATTACATGATCAACGCCTCTAACCGTCTGCAAGGCGTGGAAGAGTTGATAGACAGTGAACAATATTTTGTGATTCACGCTGCACGTCAAAGCGGAAAAACAACGTATTTGAAAAATTTAGTCCAACAACTTAATGACGAAGGCAAATATTATGCGTTGTACTGTTCGCTTGAACGAGTACAAAATATTATTGAACCTGAAAAAGGTGTTCCGGCGATAGTACATAGTCTGACAACTTATTTAAGATATTCTAAACTTCCGCATATTAATGAGTTCGCCTTGAATGCAGACACGCCTCACACCGAAATATTGTTTACCTCGTTGGTCGATTACTGCATGTTGCTTGATAAGCCTTTGGTTATATTTTTTGATGAGGCAGATTGCTTAAGTGAAAATACATTGATTTCTTTTTTACGTCAATTACGAAGCGGTTACAATGACCGTAGTACGATGCCGTTTGTCCATTCTGTTGCATTAGTCGGTATGCGTAATCTCCGTGATTATAAAGCAAAGATTCGCCCCGACAGTGAAACGCTAGGCAGCGCAAGTCCGTTTAATGTTATTAAGAAAGCTTTGACAATAAAAAATTTCACCAAAGATGAGATTATACAACTATATAGTCAACATACCGCCGAAACCGGACAAATATTCAACGGCGACGCAGTGGAATTAGTTTGGGAACAAACACAAGGACAACCTTGGTTAGTTAATGCGATCGCATGTGAAGTTATTGCCGAAATATTGCAGTCGGATTATACACAACCGATCACGCCGGAGTTGGTGAGTCAAGCGATTCAAAATATTATTCTCGAGCGTCCAACACATATTGACAGTTTGCTTGAGCGGTTAAATGAAAAACGTGTTCGCAAGATTATCTCGCCGATGATTATGGGTAAAGATATTAATAATACGAAATCAGATGATTTTTTATACACGCGTGATTTGGGTTTGATTCGTGAGGTTGATTTGCAAATTATACCGGCAAATCCGATATAT
>JAITKS010000298.1 GCA_031278315.1 Planctomycetaceae bacterium
ACTCGTCTTAACTAAATGTGTACCAAGTGTTGGTAATGGATTACTGCTTCTGATTACCGCTTACCGCCAAATGTTAAACAACAGGAAATATTTTATAACGATTCGTATAAATTACAACACCGGACTTTTGATTCGATTGTTTACATATCAGAAAACAGATTTTTACGTCATCGAAATTCATTTTTATGTCATAGAAATTCGCAGCACAATATGTATAAAAGTTCCCATGAAAAATAATTTTCTTTTAAGTTTCAATTTGAAAATTCATAACCAATCACCAATCACAAATCACTGCGTTTTTTGTGTTCTCGGTGATAAACAAAAAATTAGAAATAGACATAAATAATAGCGTTGATAAATAGTTAAGATTAGACTGAACAGCTGTCTCAAAAAATAATTCCACATACCTACTTTACACGTGGGGGGGGATTGATTGAATTTAATGACAACATACAATTAGCGAACTTTGGACAGATGATATACTAATAATTTTATTCTATGTCATATCAAAATCACATTAACGCCTATCTTTCAAAAGCTGCAATGACCGTGTTAAAAATTCATATTAAATTTTTTTTATTATAGAACAACAACGTAACCTCACCCAATCAAAGATTAGAAAAATAAATAGAATTTAATGAGAATTTAATGTTTTAAAAAATCAAATAATGTACAAATCAAACAGTTGATTGAAAAAAAATTTTGTAATCATTCACGATTGTACATCAATACAAAAAGATTAAGATTTTAAAAACAGGAGATCAGAATATTAAATATGCAGATATTTTCAAACATAAAATTACCGGTGATAAAAGTACCTAAAAAATAAAAAATTCCGTGAACGGCTACAATTTTTTCTCTATTTAAGTCTGCTTAGTAAAGACAATTTTACTTGCGTTATTTAGATAAACTAAAACGCAGGTATAATTTTTTATGCGTTTCTTTGTTTCATAATGATTGCAGGTGTTTGCATCAAAACAAAAGACGATAATTTTTGTTACAAAAAATAGAAAGTGAGGTTAATGTGCGTATCGAACACGATACAATGGGCGAAGTTGCAATTCCGCGTGATGCTTATTTCGGCTCACAAACGCAACGTGCAGTAGATAATTTTCCAATTTCCGGCAAACGAATTTCATCGGATTTAATTCATTCGCTGGGTCTAGTTAAAAAAGCGGCGGCTAAAGTCAATTTCCAACTTGGCAGATTTTCAAGTTGTGCAACGCCTCTAACAGAGAACGAAGTCAACGCAATAATTACAGCTGCAGGCGAAGTCGCAGACGGTAAATTCGACGCTGAATTTCCTATCGATGTTTACCAAACCGGAAGCGGGACTTCAAGTAATATGAACGCTAACGAAGTTATCTCAAACCGTGCTATTGAATTACTCGGTAAAGATAGATTCGATCAAAAAAAACAAATTCATCCTAATGATCATGTCAATCTCGGGCAAAGTACTAACGATATTTTTCCAACAGCAATTCATGTTGCTGCAGCAAGTTTAATAAAGAACTCACTGATTCCGGCACTTTCCGGTTGTTATGAAATATTGTTACAAAAATCTAATTTGTGGAAAGATATTTTGAAAATCGGTCGAACACATCTAGCCGATGCCGTACCGATGACACTAGGACAAGAATTCGGCGGATTTGCAAGACAAATTGAATTGGCAAAAGAACGCGCACAATCGGCTATCCAACAAATTTTAGAATTGCCCGCAGGCGGTACTGCTGTCGGAACCGGATTAAATACACATCCTGATTTCGGAAAAAACGTCGCCGCAATGTTAGCTGAAATTACTTCTATTCCGTTTGTTGAAGCAAAAGATCACTTTGAAGCAAACGCACAAAGAGACGGACTTGTTACTGCTCATGCTCTTATCAAATCAATTTCTGTTACGTTAATGAATGTTGCTAACAATATTCGTTTTTTATCTAGCGGACCTCGATGCAGTTACTACGAAATCGTACTGCCTGACTTGCAGCCGGGAAGCTCGATTATGCCGGGGAAAGTCAATCCTGTTTTGTGCGAAAGTTTGATGCAAGTTGCAGCAAGAGTTGCAGGAAATGATCAAACGATGACAATTGCCGCCGCTACCGGAGGACAATTTCAACTAAATATTATGATGCCCGTTCTCGCTGACACGGCTATTGAATCAATAAAAATACTTGCAGCCGCAACAAAAATTTTCACCGAAAAAGCTTTGAAAAATTTAGAAGCAAACGAAACAATATGTAACGATGCAATTGAAAGAAGTCTGGCTATGGCTACAGGATTAAATCCATATATCGGATATGAAAAAGCTGCCGCTATCGCAAAAGAAGCTTTCAAAACCGGTAAAACTGTTCGTGATATTTGTAACGAAAAAAATATTATAGAACCAGATGACCTAACAAAAGCTCTCGACCCCAAAAAAATGGCACAATCAAAATAAAATAATACGGCAATTGTAGAATCAAATTGTAGAATCATTTTAAATCGGCAATTGTAAAATCATCTTAAACTGTTCTCGCCTTAATTTTCGTTTCGAGCTGTTTGTGTTTCAATTAGAACTACAGACGGATCGAAATGAAAATTCAAGTGAAAATAGTTTAAATCGTTCCTTTTTATTTTTTTACTTTTTACTTTTTAAACTAAAAACAATTATGTCTAAAAATATTGCTATTCGTATAAAGCAATGGGTTCAGATATGGAAATCTGCCGCAGCTAAGATAAATATCCTGAGACAGAAAAAACTCTCTGAACTAAATAAAACAATTGCTTTAAATAATCTGACAAGAGCCTTTGATTTGACAATGAAAAATACTCAAATAAAAAATTTTTCAAGAGTAGTTGAACAACAGGCATATTTCAAAAAATTACTTAAACAATGAAAAAAACTGTTTAATACTGTGTCTCGAAATTCCAGAATTGATAATATGATGATATTAAATTGCGGCGAATTATATACAGTATATACAGTAGAAAATTTGATAACTCTGAGAACTTTTGCGAATCGATTTAATAATTGAAAATGACGTAAAAAGTATTGTTCTACAACAAAAAAACTGAACATAAATTATATTTTTGAACATATTCAACCTTTAGTCGAAATCAAAAAAGAACCTGAATTATTCATAAATAAAAAAAATTACTCGAAGGAAAATAACTATTATTCGCATCCGGCGATGAATTTTGTTGATAAATAAAAACGTAAAAAAAATGTGATTATTCGTATCGCCGAAATTTATTACTACGATGCATACGTAACAATTTTTATAACAATTTTTAACCTTTTTTTACATGGAAGTTAAACATGTTTCAAACAACCATTAACACAACCAATACAGCAAATACAGCAAATACAACCAATACAACAAACACAATAAACACACCGCATATTCGCATGCAAACGGAGCCTTTGACAGCGATTATTGTGAAAAGAGACGGACGGCGAATGAAGTTTTGTCTCGATAAAATTGCAGACGCAATGCAAAAAGCGTTTCATGCTTGCGGAGCGGATCGGGATAAAATTTATTTATTGAAACTTGCTCAACGAGTTGACACGAAATTGTCGGAGCGTCAAATGAGTCAGCCGGAGGTAGAAGATGTTCAAGATATAGTTGAGCAAGTTCTTGTTGAAGCCGGACATGTTCGCACGGCGAGAGCGTACATGATTTATCGTGCGGAAAGATCGCGTATGCGTGAGCGGAATACTCGTTTGATGCGGACGTATGAAGATATAACGTACAAAAGTGCAGCCGACAGTGAAATTAAACGTGAAAATGCAAATGTCAACGGCGACACCGCTATGGGGACAATGCTAAAATACGGCAGTGAAGGTGCGAAACAATTCTATGAAATGTTTGTCTTGAACGCCAAACATTCTGCTGCACACCGCAATGGTGATATTCATATTCACGACCTTGATTTCTTAACAATGACAACGACTTGTTGTCAAATTGATTTATTGAAACTTTTTCATGGCGGATTTTCAACTGGTCATGGTGTGTTACGAGAGCCGAATGATATTCAGAGTTATTCTGCTCTTGCGTGTATAGCGATTCAATCGAATCAAAATGACCAACATGGGGGTCAGAGTATAGTCAATTTTGATTATGGTCTTGCGCCTGGTGTAGCGAAAACGTTTCGGAAGTGTTATCGTCTTAATCTTGCCAAATCGTTAGAATTGGCGGATGTTATTAGTGGTAAAGATATTCAGAATTGGGAAAATTTAACGAGTTCGGTACAGCAAAAACTTCTTGCGGAGGGTTATGTTTTACGTTTGGAAGAGAATGCTGATTATTTACAGCGTGAGTTGGAAGTATTAACCGGTGACGGTTTTGACGTTGACTTGGTTCGGCGTTGTCAAATTTATTCGTTACGGAAGTCGTTAGACGAAGTTGATCGGGCGACATTTCAGGCGATGGAAGCACTTATACATAATTTGAATACGATGCATTCGCGGGCGGGTGCGCAAACGCCGTTTTCGTCGATAAATTATGGTATGGATATTTCGCCGGAGGGGCGTATGGTAACGAAAAACGTGTTGCTTGCGCATGAGTGCGGTCTTGGCGGCGGAGAAACGCCTATTTTTCCGATTCATGTTTTTCGTGTAAAAAAGGGAGTAAATTGTTATAAGGGCGAGCCGAATTATGATTTATTTCAACTTGCGTGTAGGGTGAGTGCGAAACGTTTATTTCCGAATTTTGCGTTTTTGGACGCACCGTTTAATCTCAAGTATTATGTTGAAGGAAAGTATGAAACGGAAATTGCGTATATGGGTTGCCGGACTCGTGTAATTGGCAACGTTCATGACCCAAGTCGGGAAGTTGCGCCGAGTCGAGGCAATTTGAGTTTCACGTCGATTAATTTACCGCGAATTGCAATAAGTTCGCATGGAAAAATCGAGTGGTTTTTTGAAGAGCTTGATCGGAAACTTGATCTTTGTGTTGCGCAATTATTGGAACGTCTTGAAATTCAATCGGCGAAAAAGGCACGAAATTATCCGTTTTTGATGGGTGAGGGTGTGTGGATTGACAGTGAGCGGCTCAATCCGGATGACGAAGTGCGGGAGGTACTCAAGCATGGGACGTTGTCGGTCGGATTTATTGGATTAGCGGAAACGCTTAAATCGTTGGTAGGCGTGCATCATGGGGAGAGTGAGACGGCGCAAAATCTAGGACTTGAAATTATTTCGTATATGCGGCATTATCTTGACAAGTGTAGTAACAAGACGAATCTTAATTTTACGTTACTTGCTACACCGGCTGAAGGTTTATCGGGACGGTTTGTAAAATTAGACCGTGAAAATTATGGTATTATTGCGGGAGTTACGGATAGGGAATATTATACGAATAGTTTTCATGTACCGGTTTATTACCGGCTTTCGATATTGGACAAGATACGTATTGAAGCACCGTATCATGCGTTGACTAATGCGGGTCATATTACGTATGTTGAAGTTGACGGCGACGTAACAAAGAATCCTGAAGCGTTTGAAAAAATTATTCGTACAATGTGTGATTATGGAATTGGTTACGGTTCGATAAATCATCCGGTAGATCGGGATACAGTTTGCGGTTACACGGGCGTAATAAAAGACAAATGCCCGCAATGCGGACGTGAAGAGGGTGATATTCCGTTTGAACGAATT
>JAITKS010000312.1 GCA_031278315.1 Planctomycetaceae bacterium
TGTTTTATTTGATCATCGGTTTGTTTGATTAAAGCTCTAAGTTCTTTGAACTCTTTTTCGGCTTGTTTGGCGTTTTCTTGAATAAGTAACCAAACTTGTTCAAACGTGATGCCAGTTGCATCAGGAATATTTGATGTTGACATTTTGTTATATCCTTTCTTTTATTTGTTAATTCTGTTGAAAAATAAGTTTTACAATACTCTTAATTGAATTTTCGGTTTGATTTAATTGTCTATTGGAAGTCAATCAGCGATTACCGAAAATTAAAGAGTGAGCAGTTTAACACAAATTTAACTAACAACAAGGGGTTTTTTAGAAATACACAATCTGAAATATGACATAATTTTTATAGGTAATTGCAATATGAATAAAACTATCAATTCTTTTTTGAAAGTACGAAATCCAAAAAAAAATCGAAGAGATAAGGTCATTGACATACTATTACTTTGATGAGTAATTGTATATCACAACCTCAATCTCTCCGATTTACAATTCACGGGTTATTTGTTTGAGTGTTTGATTTATTTTCTGTTAGAATCTAACTAGAAATTATATCTAAACGAAGCGGCGAAAATATCTGTGTTTGAATGATCTCGAGTTTTTGCGTTGCGCTGCTGACTTGGAATCACATGAACATAATCAAATAACCAACGTGCATTCGGCGACCAATACCAGTTTAATCCAACAGTAATATCTTGTGAGCTGCCGGTGAAATAGCTGTTGTTAAGTCCTGCCAAGCTGCTTGTATCGGTGTATGCCCATTTAACTGCTAGTTCTAATCCTCCGATCCAATCTGCTCGGTTTAAGTCGTTGACTTTTTTCAGGTCAAGATTGTGTTTTAGGTTCACACCGCTCCATGCTGCTGTGTCTGCGCTAAATTTTCTGTAATCTCCGGTCAGGAAGTATTTAGCGGTAACGTATGCACCCCAAATTGTCCGATCTTTTGCTTTTTTGTTTATTGTTACTAAATTATAAACATTGGCGTAAGCTTCTGATTGTAAGGTGAAAGCAGTATTTTGGTATGCGAACTCTAATCCGAATTTGTTGTAATTGTCAGTTGGGATTGTGAAAGATTGAAGTGCATTCAGATTTAAGCCGCCGAAGCGTTCAGTGAAACTAGCTGATTGTGAGCCGTTAGCAGCTTTGGACAAATCATAGTAACTGTAATTAGCACCGAAAAACAACAATTTTTTACCGTCGATTTTACCGTTTTTATCGCGTGAGGCGTAGGGTAAAAATGTCAATCTAAAATTTGTTATTGAACCTTGGTCTTCATTGCGGTCGAATCGGTTTCGTGTTGCGATATCGCGGTCGTAGAAAAATCCTGCGAAAAATCTGATTGTATCACGCGCCCAAAGATGCCGCGAGCTTATACCTATACGGCGGCCCGTTGCAAAATCACGGCCGTCGAACTCAAAAAATGTTGTGTTGGTGCCGCCTGTTAATACGGAAATGCCGTCTTCTAATCGATAATGTCCAATGCGGACATATTCAAGTAACGGGACATTTTTAACGCCGAACCAAACATCTTTCAAATTGACTGCCGCATTGTTAAAACTACTTTTATCTGTTATACCGCCGTCGTATGTTCCCGAATTACTTCCGGTCTGTTCGATAAAACACAAATCGACTTTGTAATCGAATATTTCGTATCCTTCACCTTTAACGCCTATACGCAGGTCTCTTAGTCCATTGTAGTTACTTAAACTTTTGAGACTCGCAGGACCTGCTGTTGATGAGCCGTCTTGTTTCATTACGTTGTAGCTGTCGAAATAAACGCGGCCGTCGATAACACGGGTGAATCCTTTTTTAGAATCGGGTTTATCTTGTTTCTTTTTGAGTGCGCTTTCGAGTGCAATAATTCTAGATTCTAGTGAAGCGTCATTTGCATAGACGGGCAAGTTTTGTGCTGACTCATACGGCGCAAATGCCGTACTAGTTGGCGGAATGCCTGAAACTGTCTCTGCAACAGTTACACTGTAGCCAACTAACAGACTGGACACAATAGACAATATTGTGAACAAATGTCTGTTTAATTTATTAATCATCATCTCTTTTTGTACTCCTTTTTTTTTTACTTTTACACTTCAACACTGAAAAGCTTCAATATAATGCCGCTTACAAAATTCTATTAGGTTGACGGAATTACATGAAGCACGAATGCCACCGTGTTAATATCATGTTTCGTCAATTTATATGATAAAACTTCGATTATTGTGTGAAATAAATTATTAAATTATCTCTTTGTTCTAATTAGGGGGAAAAATATAAATAGAAAAAATTTTACAATTATTTAAATTTGAAAATTTAGATAAAACAAGAAGACTTAAAATTTCGGTATTTGTTTCTAAACATGTATTTATAAAAGCAGCTTTGAAAAGGCTATAATACTGACGTCATTTTAGGGCGGGTTTGATTAATTCTTAAAATTATCACATATAAAGACTGCTTGCTAACAATCAACTGATATATTATCAAAATCTTTTTCTTTTTGTTTTCTGTATTTTTTGCGGCGGGTGATTTGTATTTTTTGTATTCTTTGTATTAAATAATTTGTGTTGATTGTGTTTAAGCGAAAAGAAATTTGTTGTTAATGTGGGTTGTCTAGTTAAATTTTTTTGATTTTTCCGATCAGGTTGTTTTGATAATGACGTATTTTGTTGTTTTAACGTTTTTTCCGTTTAGACTGATTATAACGAATAACGATAAATCAATTAGCACTTTGTATGGCAACATGTAACTATTGCGCATTACGGTCTCAATGCATCAGACCGCATACTAAATATTGGGTGTATCAGTTGTTAAAGGTAGGTACTATGTCAGATACTTCAAAAGAAACTGTAAATAAACCTTCATGGTCCTTAATGACATTCCTATCACTGGACTTCAGGAGTAGAACGATGAGAATTGAAAAGTCCTCGCAAGGTTCAAAAGATACGGACTATTCGATGATAACAAACGAAACAAAAAATTCAAAAGTTCTGAACAGAAAAAGTTACAGACCACTTTCAATGTGCGCAAAAAATTTAATCAACACCATAAAGCAATTTCTAAATGTTTGGTTAGTATTGATTCTATTAATTGTAATAGCGGTCTCGCTAGAAAAAAATAACACCGCTCTAGCTGAAACTATGACCATTTATACACAGGATGCACTAGATGCAAATAATAATGGTGTTTATCTAGACCGTCATCCAGTTCCATATACAGTAGTAATAAATTTTATCGGAGATAATACAGGTGATTGGACAGCAGAACAAAAAGAGGCTGTAATGCAAGCTTTTAGAAATTTGTTTTACGATGTATCCCCGACCACTACAGGATTTAACAGAGGAGATATAGCAAATGATAATACAAACGGCGTAGAAGAAACACGTTATGTTTATGATGTTAAGTGGGGTGATATTCCAAATGATGTAGCATCAAATAGAGTAGCATCAACTAGTAGAACATACACAACAACAGAAACAGATAGCGGAAATCCACTTAATACTGCAAATGATAAAACTATTCATTATGAAATAACTTTTTCTAACACGTTAAAAGATCAGTTTTCCGACAAAACTAAAGGGCAATTGATGCGAGATAAATTGAAAGACGATGGGACTACTTACCGTTATAATTTGTTTGTGCAAACATTAAAGGAACTTGGTCATTTATTAGGATTGAATGCCGGTATAAATGCTGCCGGTACTGGATTTGATGGTTCCAATAATTATTATAGAAGTAATTTACGTAATTACGATGGTAGTGGTTCTGTTCCAGCTTATCCTTTGACCAACTTTGCTGACTGGGATAATTATAACGGAATTTGGTTTGAAGGAGCAAACGCTATGCAGATTTACAATGACAGACCTATTAATGGTACTACATCGTATCTCATTCCAATTGGAGATGGCGGTACTTCGCCTATATCGCCGGATGCTGTTTTAAACCATATTGATCAATCAATAATGCAACAAATAATGGGAACAGACACGTTTCCGGTTATGGGTTGGAATTTAACGACAGTAAATACGCGGCCTTTTTTATCTGCACTTGAACTCGCAATGTTACAAGACTCTGGTGCTTTTGGACTAAGTAGTGAGTTTGGTATAAATCAACATTTTGGACGGTCTGTTTATCAACAACACGGTAAAAGAGAGGACCCATTTATGTTAGTCTATGATTGGAATCAGAACGATAAAGCTAATAGAGTTAAAGGCGATTATTATGAGAGATACGATGACAATGGAAACCTTATTCCCGGAGATTATGCGTACAATGTTGCTGATTATGGTGTTGGATTACATATAGTATCGAGTGACAACTTTCTTGCTTATAGCGGAACTATTATTGCTGGTGATCAATTAGGAAACAATACTGCAAGAGCAATAGCAAAGGGCAGTGCCAATATTGGAAATGGTACAGGTGACAATGGTCTTAGAGCCTATTATAGATCGGATTATGCGGCGAGTATAGCGGATTTGGAATTGTTGACTAGTTTTAGTGCAGGTATTCGTATTGAAGGTCAAAATAATTATCTTTCGATATTACATGATTCAGTAATTGAAGGTCAATTTGGTGTTTTAGTTGCTGCCGGCAGTACGACGACAATATCAGAGATTGGACTTCCAGAATACGGTCTCAATCTTATCAGTAATACCGTATTGATTAATCATGGTGAAATCAGATCCTTGCAAGATTGGGTACTCGTTCTTCCATCATGGTCAGGTCGTACCGATCCTTATACAGAACTCGAATATCATCCAGACGATCTTTATCATTATGATACCGATTCTTTTACTATAAGAGGTCAAGAAGGTGCTCCTACTAATTTCACAATAAATGACAATAATTATTTTCGTGCGGGTATTTATCTTGAGGCGGGTGCTGCTGAGATTAATATGGTTGGAGCAGCAACTTTGTACAATGGTATTTACATTGATGAGGGAGCGGAAATAAGAAATGGGATGAATTTAATAAGTAATCTTGAACACCCTGAATTTGAAATTGAATTACATGGTAACTTTATTAACAACAAATATAACGAAATATTTGCGCCTGCCGTATTAACATCTGGTAAGAAAGCAAATGCTGATCACGAAGGACCACAAAAAGCTGTTGAAGATTATACAGTTCAGTGGATAGACGCATACAAAAACGATAAATTAATTATTGCAGTTTATGATTCGGCCAATAAGTTCGTTCAATATACTACAGGAAATTACGACGCCGATAATAACCTATACACAGATATAATTGATTATAATGACTCTACAAAGTATAACATTTCAGCTGTCAAAATAAACAGCGGAATTGAGAATCAAACAGATGTCGTTGCAAATATTTATGGAGATTTCTATGGAAATTGGCAGTTTGAAGCTTGGGGCGGTACAACGAATTTCTATATTCCTAATATCAGACTTTATGGAAGTTATGATGTTAGTAATGGCATTCGTTTGGGAACTGAATTAGGTACAAGCGAAAATATAACCAAAATAATAACAAATACCACTTTAGACGGCAGACCTTATGATTACGTTCAAATAGATTATTCTGATGTTAATTTTATTATCGGTGCTGATGATAAAGGTGCTTCGTATTTGCCGTATGATCCAAAATATCGTGAGCAAGGTTCATACGCAACTGTACATCTTTCGGTGTACGATGAAGCAGACGACAAATATGATAAATATTATGAAAACCCATCCGGTTATTATGGTATTCTCAATTTTGATTACGGTGATGACGCATATTATATTTTTGATAAAGTACAATTCGGCAGTAAGAATAACACCGGTTCTATACTTGAAGGTCATGGACTTGATGTTCCTAATTCTCTTAACTATCCTTATAGTTATACGAATGCGGGTTATCATACGGTATCAATTGAAGTTAAAAGCGGCATTGATAACTGGATAACGATTAAAGATTTTTATCGAATTGAAGCTACAGGTCAACCGGACAATATATATAGAATATTTAATAATCCAAACGATCAAGACAAAGTATATTATGTCGATTTTGCTGAGCCTAATTCAATTCTGCAAGGATTTTTTCGTGATCCAAATTCGTTACCATACTTGAAAGATAGAAATCATTGGACAGAAATTGAAGCAATTTATTCAGTTAACGATAAACTAGTTGCGGAGATGGAAAGCTACAATCAGTCTCTTGGCGAGCTTTCGTTATTTAATCGTTATAGCGGTGTAATTCGGGACAATGCTCATATTGTTACGATAGGCGGATTATGGGTTGACCGCGACGAAACTACCGATTTCGGAAATTTATATGGACAAATTATAAATAACGATAGCCTTCAAATAGGTACGTTTATCGAAAATTACGGTCACATAAATAACATTGGCGGAGAGCAAAAAGTATTTCTAATTGATTCGACGTATGTTGTAGGATACAACGGTTGGGTTTTGACTGAGGCTGAAATAGCAAATTCTGGATTGTCTTATTCTGATGCCCAATACGATAGTAATGGTAATCGAATCAATTATGACGGGATATGGGCAGGAACATACATTTATAACGCTTACAACGCACAAATGAATGACAATTTACGGATAGTATCAGGTACAACTACAGATGAGGAATTACGTGCGTCTTCTTTCTTATACATTATAAACGGCGGTGAAATAAAGAGGACGTTGTTATCAGTCGTCGCAGAGACAGATTTAATCAATTTGATTACAGGTGAAATAAGCGATACTAATTTAGCAGTTATTGCCAAACGTGATCTCTATAATTTTGGTAAGATTTATAATACTGCCGCAAGTAATTGGGCAAGTTCAAATCCCGAACTGCCTAATACTGGCAGCAATCTATCAGCTTATAATGATTACGCTGATTATTATAGAGATGTCCTACTGTATCGTGAGGTTGACGGCGGTATTTATACACTTGATGGAAACATATACAACTTTGAAACAGGCGAAATGTTCGGCAATAGACACATACTCGCCTGGAGTGAAGACAAAACCGAAGATAAAGAACTGAATGTACGTTATGGACATCGGACAGATCGTCTTGTTTTTGGTACGTCTGGTAATCTTGTCAACATGGGTCAGATTGGTTACTCCTTTGGAATAGAAAGATACTATGACGCCAGTGTTAAGACATCCAAATTATTGCTCGCCAGTATTGACACTGAATTCGATCTTATTAACTTTTCGGAAGGAGATATTTTTGACACAACTTATATTAAAGTCGGACGTGATCTCTATAACGAAAATACTGCACAAATACGTAATACATCTTATTTAGAGGTTACACTAGATTTAATAAACCGCGATTATGCTGAACTATATAATACAAGTTACCTGTACGTAAAAAATAATCTTCGCAATGAAGGCAACGCTGTTATTGATGCAGGTACGTACTTACAAGTTTATTGTTCTTTGTACAACGGTACGGACATTATAATGGAAGATGATTTAATAATTTCTCATCTTGCCGTAATTAAAAACTTCGCCGAAATTGAAATAGATAACGGTAATCTTCACAATGGCAAATACGGACTTATCACCGATAATAACATAATCCTTGCTAAACAGCCTGTCCTTAATCAAGGCATAATCGAAAAGTTTTTCGACTTTACAGCTAAACAAACCCTTAAAAATGAAGGTTACGGCATAATCAATGTAGTCCAAGATTCCAGCTTGACAGTCTCTACAGACATAATCAACGAGGATAAGGGTCGATTTTTTGTTTTTGGTAATGTGAATGCCGGTAAAGTAGAAAATGTTGGTTACGTTCACGGCACGGGAACAATAACATTAAAAGGTACAAAGAACATTTTCAACAACAATCTAGGCGGACATTTATCACCGGGAGGAGCAATTGTATTACATCCTGCAACTATTACCGACGATAATCCTGTTTTGTTGCAATTCGGTTCCGAAGAGATCGGTAAACTTACAATCGAAGGTAACTTGTACAATAATAACGGTACATTTGATATCAATATTAATTCCAATCAAACAGACCGTCCCCTCGACGGCAACATCGGCGATAACGATATTGTTTACGTAAAAAAGATATACGATCCTAACGGTAAAGATTTAGGCGGCGGATACGCAATAATCAACGGCGGTGAAGTACACCCGTATTTTTACAGTAATAATCCTCTCGAAACGATGTATCCGGCAAGATATAAAGACGGAACAAAAATATTCTTCCTAACAACAGAATCAGGTTTGACAGTAAATGATCCGCTTCAAGAATCTACCTATACAGATGCCAATCAAATTAGCAAGAAATATACAGAGGATATTTTATTATTCGACTTTACACTCGATTATGACGCCTATTCATATTGGTTTACAATAGACCGTAAATACAAATACGGTAATGTTGTTAATCAAACATATAATCAACGCAGTATCGGAAAATACGTAGATTTAACCGGCGGCGACCCGAATCCCGACAGCGACTTTTTCTCGGCTTTGATCGCATTAGATAACTTGAGTACAGCGAATAATACCGCGAACAAATCATACAAAACACGAGACGTATCACGTTCAGCGTTATTCGCACTTGACCAACTTAGCGGTTCAATTTATGCCACAATGGAAACAGCGTCTTTCCAAAATATAACAACAATTATTTCGCAATTATCTGATTATCTCCGTACTGATCCGCTTCTTACTTATTGCAAAGAACACCGTATTTATGAACCGTCTAAATTAAATATTTGGGGTACAGTTTACGGAACATTAGGCGGCTCTGATCATGACGGCAACGCTTACGGTTACGATCAATCGACAGGCGGTACGTTAATCGGATTCGATAGACTTTATATCAATCGTCTCCGTGCCGGTGTATTTGGATCATTCGGCAGTTCAACTTATTCAACTGATCTGCTTGAGCGAAGTAAAGCGACCGATTTATCAGTTGGATTTTACATGCGGAAAGAATTAAATCGCGGTTATTTGCTTAGCACTTTAGGATTCGGATTTACAGATTATCACACGACGCGTCAAATTTCATTTGTCGGACGCAGGGCGAAAAGTGACCGTAATGCTTATTTCTGGTCGATGTCAATAGAACGTGCTTTAGACCTAGATTCACAAATCGGACGAATCCAACCTTATGTTGGGGGGCAATATATTGGTAATCAATTCGATAATTTCAACGAAACGGGAGCTGGAACGTTGAGTCTTAAAGGCAATTCGTCTGATGCTCATAGTTTACGGTCGTTACTTGGTGTAAGGTTTACGCGGCGTCCGCGAATGGTTCGGGGGGGTCAATTAGAATCTTTTGTAAATTTCGATTGGAGACAAGAATTATTACGTTATACCAAGGGCAGTTTAAAAGCGCAATTCACGAATCCGAATTTCGCCAACTTCTCGGGAGCGGGTATATTCCAAGTTTATGGAAACAAGCAAAGCCGAAGTTGGCTGGATGCAGGTTTCGGTTCGAATTGGGTCAGGAATAATACTAGATTCTCACTCGGATATAATATCGGAATAAACAGCGACGCCTTCTTCCTACACACCGGAAACATCGCCTTCGTTTACGCAAGATGATTTATTAGTGGTTAGTGGTTAGTGGTAAGTTCGCATGCGGAAATTTAGCACGGATTCTAAGTTCAGATCACTGCTGTAATTTTTGTTTTTTTTGACAGAATAAACAGGATTACAGGATAAACAGGATGTACGGAATAGCGGTTAGTTCGTATGCGGAATTTATCACGGATTCTAAGTTCAGATCACTAACCTGTAAATTGACGGTTTCAAGTTTGATTCTTTGTAATATATACTTTTCACACTTTAAATTTCGGTTTTCGTTTTAAACTAAACTGGCAATCAGCATTAGCGTAGGGCGACGCCCTACGGAAAAAATATAACACACCAAAGCCCTGTAAGGGCGGCAGCAAAAAGATTATTTATGATCTTTAGGCTTGCGCCCTTTCAGGGCTTAATTTCAAAGGTGAAACCATTACGTAGGGCGA
>JAITKS010000358.1 GCA_031278315.1 Planctomycetaceae bacterium
GTGTTTTTATTGTCATTCGGCGCGCCAAGTTCGCTTGCACATACAATTGTAATCAAAGGAGTTTTTTATTTTTGTATTATTTATTTTAATGAAAAAATTTTTGAGGTTATTAGCGGTTGATCGTTTGGTTCCCGTCTTCTTAATCTGAAAAAATAGCGATTGTAAAAATAAACAAAGCTGCACAACAATAAATTTTGTTAGTGATATTTTTCATACAAAATTTTCCTAAATTTGTTTTTCGTTTGAGAGATTTAATAATCGTTACAGAAATTCTAAAATCGATAAATTAGAATCGTTTCGTCAATTGTGAGACAAAGTCTAGCACGAAGTTTCAAAATTACAATATGTCAATTTTTTTATTAACCGCAGAGAACACAGAGGACACAGAGAAAGAAGATTTTATAATTTGTAATATATCAGCGGAATTTTTTTGACAGGATTACAGGATTGCAGGATTGACAGGATTTTTAAATGATAAATTAAAAGAATCAAAACTTGAAACCATCAATTAGTTGTTAGTGATTTGAACTTTATAATCCGTGCTAATCTCCGCATGCGAACTAACCACTAACCACTAACCGCTAACCACTAACCGCTGTTTTTTAGAAATTTACTTTTGTTGGATTATCATCTGTTTTTTTGGGTGTGTTTTTCCATTCTTTTGGGATGTCTAGATCGATGTCTGAAATAACTTCGCCCTTATCGTTCCACTCAATCTGACGGCCATAAAGACGATCACCAACTATGGAACGATAAGATGCAGGATAACCGCTGATATGAAATTCCACTTCAATACCCTTATAAACATAAATGAGATCGTTGCTATTTCCAATAAAAAGTCTTTTTTTACCGTCCTTTTTGTCCCTCGACTTAACAGACCGTAGAGATTTTTTAGAACCGGACATTTTACCCTCTGCATAAACGTCTATTCTACCTTTGTCATCAAGAGATAAACTATATCCGGCAGAAAAATGAAAATCCCGTATGTTCCCGTCAACACAATAAATCGTACCGCTCAAAGAATTATTGTCGTTATTTCTTTTCCATTTGTACAATTGCAAGATATCAACAGGCCGTTTCAATTCCGCAAGAGATTTTATACGGGCAAAAATCGCATTGACTTCTTTGTCATTTGTTTGTGGGAATTTCGGCTGTTGGATTTTGATGAATACTTTATTTTCTTTATCAATAATTTTTTCACCGCCTTGAGACATAATAGGAACGACAATTTTATTCTCTGACAAATAATGTAAATCTTTTTTTGTAGTAATTTCACCTTTCTCATTCCATTCAATCAACGCTTTTTTTTCTCCTTTTAGGTCGAACCGCACCTCACAAAGTTGCGGTTTGCCGTTACGATAAAACTGAATATATGTTCCCCATGTTTTAAGAGTTAAACCGAACTCCGTGTATCCATAAACAACCGGCGTATCAGATTTATCTTCAGATTTAAACAAAGAAACGATAATAGAGTCTGTAGGCATAAATGAATTTATTTCACCGTTGTAAATATAGAAAACGTAATCTTCTTTATAAATTGAAACATTCTGTTGTGTTTTATTATCGATTTGTTTTTTCTTTGGGTCTGTAAGCCAACCGTTCCAATCTGCCATAGTAACAGATATTTCATGATAGTTTTCCTTATTACTATTGAATAATTTACTAAATTCAGACGGTTCGCCATAGTTTATAATCTTGCCCGCCAGCCGCGCTCTATCGATAATTTGATACATTATTTTTTCGTTTTTATCTTCGTCAGCGAGTAAATTAACTTCGTATGTAAAAATGAAAAGTAATAACAATAAAAATGTTGTGTAGTGTTTTAGTTTCATTGATTTAAACTTGTTATGTTAAGGTTCATTTATCTCTCAATTGCTTGTCATGATGATATGAATTAGGGATTGCTTTTTAAGTAAGCAGCCAGCTCGAACTGAAAATTAAAGTGAGATCAGTTTAAGGGTTGTTACCATGTTTGTTTTACTTTTCCTTCATTGAGAAACTTGTGAAATTCATTTGCGTTCCATTGGAAGTTATCCGATTTTTGACGTCCGAGTTTTGTTCGTTCTTGCCAGTTGAACAGTCCGTGTTTTACTTCTCCAAAAAATATTTTTTCGTTTGCGTCAAATAATTGTAACTCTTTTATCATATCTGCAACATCTGGTTTTATCCAATCTTTGTCAGTTGCCTCCCATCTTTTTTGAAACGAATATACCAAAACTGATTTCGTTGTGAGATTCAAATCTTGCGGCACAACCGGATCGCCTTTTTTGAACTCTACAAAAAAACGTGCTAACATCAATAAATGCGGGCGAGAGGACACGTAAAATTCAATTGGTTTCTTTTCGCGTTGATGAAGTAAAAAATCAAGAGACTTGATACTCCACCAATTTTGCGGTTCAATGTTACCTATAACTTCTTCCCATGCTATTGTTTCACGTGGTTTGATTGAGTCATCACGTCCGTCTTGCAATTTCATTTTGTCAACAGGATCAAAAAAGATTCCGCTAACAATTGTGTTAAACGAATAAGAAGCATTCACTCTGATCAAAACATAATCATCGTAATCAACCTGACAATAAAATCGTTTGTACACACCGCCCCAAAAATCGTGAACACGTGAATGCGTACAGTTATCTGAAGACTTAAAAGCGTCTTCTACTGCGGCACTATTACTTATCGGTTCTGTCCAAAAAACTGTTCGCAATTTTGCAGTCTTTATTGTAACAATATAATCGCGAAGTCTATTGGCGTTGTCATGACCATCTTTATTGAAAAAATACAATGAGAGCAAGTATTTACCTTTCGGAACTTTAAATATTCCGTAAATATGCGGTCCATCAAGTGTCAATGGATAGTTTTCTTTGTGATCATCCCATTCAGCCTGCTTACGTCCGCCTAAACTTTTGCATTGCAGCACACGTCGATCATTTGATTCAAGCCAATGAACCCAACGGCGTAGTTGATCATCTTTTTGCTTAAAATTACGACCGATCAATCCAACACTTTTCATTTGTTCCAATCGATAACCGCCAAAAAGATCAAAACCTCCTCCAGCTTGCGCACAAAGCACGCATGAAAAACAACCATAACGATCTATCCAATCGCCTTGTGTCCGCCAGTCGTCGTTCAACGCTAAAATTTTTGGCGGAGACGCAAAATGAGATGTTTTCTGAAGTTTATAAAACATCGTGCGAAGTTCTTCCGCTGTCGGCGG
>JAITKS010000359.1 GCA_031278315.1 Planctomycetaceae bacterium
AAGTTAATTCAATAATTCGAGTGTTAAGGCGTCGAGTTGGTGAACCGTCGGCAGAGTTGAAAAGTAGAATTATGAACATACAGTCTATTGATAAACTTGATGAGCTTTTGGACTTTGCCGCTACATGCGTATCACTTGGAGAATTTGCAACAGCATTAAACTAACCTAATGTTTCAGTAAAATGTTTAGATAAAGAAAGACACAAGAATATAAAATAAAAAATAAATATATCAGTCGAATATTTGTTTGAGATTAAAATTGTATCGCTTTGTAAGGTCGTCAGGATTATAAACAATTCGTAACGTAACCCAATCTCGTTGAGGCGGGGTGTAATCTTAATGTTTCTATCGGGGCTAATCGATATAGAGACGCAACACGTTGCATTTCGATTTTGATTTACAAATATTCCGCTGATATATCAACATAATTTTTATTTTTAATTAATTATTTCAGACAAGAGATAAACATCTTTGTGTAAAAAAATCTAATTTATTTCAGAGGATATTATTTTTATAGACAATTACAATTGTATTATCGTTGAAAAATTTTTTCGCTGATATATTACTAAACTAATTATTATGTTTTTAGAAATTGACGTAAACAAATTTAATTCTTATTTCAAATTCCAATTATACAATTATCCAATTAACAATTTAATCAAAATATTTTCTTTTAATGGACTATCAATTTGAATCAATAATATTATCCGGCATTGATCCTGCTCGTCCTTTAGTTATAGCTGGTCCTTGTAGTGCCGAAACAGAAGAACAAGTACTTTCAACGGCACGAGCAATTGCGTCGTGCGGTATTCGTATTTTTCGTGCGGGGATATGGAAACCTCGAACTAAACCCGGCGGATTCGAAGGCGTTGGTGCGGTTGGACTTAATTGGCTAAAACAAGTAAAACGTGAAACCGGCATGTACACGTCAATTGAAGTTGCAACGCGTGAGCATGTTTTTGCGGCACTCAAGGCGGGAATTGATATTCTTTGGATCGGAGCGAGAACGGCTGTAAATCCGTTTGCTGTTCAAGATATTGCTGACGCTCTTAACGGAATGGATATACCGGTGTTGGTAAAAAATCCGGTTAATCCTGATATCGAATTATGGATAGGCGCAATTGAAAGAGTATATCGTGCGGGAATACGTCGAATTGGTGCGGTGCATCGTGGTTTTAGTTCGTATGACAACAAGGGTTATCGCAATGCTCCTCATTGGCAGTTGCCTATAGAATTAAGACGCCGAATTCCGAATTTACCAATATTTTGCGACCCTAGTCATATTGCCGGCAAGAGAGAATTGATTCATGAACTTTCACAACAAGCAATGGATTTAAAATTTGACGGTCTATTAATCGAAACACATTGTTCACCGGATAATGCTTGGAGTGATGCACAACAACAAATTACGCCCGAACAACTTGCACAATTATTATCTGCTCTGGTGATTCGAGACATGGATCGACCATCAAAAGACCTCGCTGAGTTGAGAAGTAAGATCGATGGTATTGACGAACAATTATTATCGTTGTTATCAATAAGAATGCAGGTTGCGGTAGAGATCGGGTTGTATAAAAAAGCGAACAATATGCCAATTTTGCAATCTACGAGATACGGACAAATCATTGAACAAAAATCAACAATGGCAAAGTCAATGAATCTAAACCCAGAGTTTATACGTGACATCATGCAAGCTATTCACGAAGAATCTATTCGGCAGCAGATGAAAGTAATTAACAATTGAAAAATAAAAGTAATATTGTGTTATTGTGTATTCAAATCGTACTTACTATGAATTTCTGTGACATAAATGAATGCGTAAAAACCTGCCTGCTTTCCGATAGATAAGCAGGCAGACTAAAACCGAAAATTAAAGTGAATATGATATGTATCATAATATGAATTGCAGTTTATTAAGCGTCAATATCCGATTGCTCTTTTAGGGCTGGTTTGATTAATCCTTACAATTACTACGTATAACGATGACCGCAAAAATTTCACTGATATTACACAATAAATTATTTCACTAAATATATTGTAATTATTTTAATACTGAACTCTATCTAATTTTTGATTCCATAATTTGAATAGTTTGGCACATTTTTCTTTTTCTATTATTTCTGGTTTTAATAATAGACTATCTGCGGTGCCGTCCATTATTTTGTAAATGAATTCATCATCGAATCCTCCTATTGCTGCGTCGTATCTATCTGCGCCGAAATATAGTTTAGTCATGCCTGCCCAATGTATTGCCGAAAGGCACATTGGGCAAGGTTCGCATGTACTATAAATTTCGCAATCGGAAATATTAAAACGGTTTAATATTTTTGTTGCCCGTCTGATTGCTACCATTTCTGCGTGTGCCGTTGGATCGTTTGTACCAATTACTTCATTATGAGCAATCGATATTACTTCATCATTAAGTACAATTACCGCACCAAAAGGACCGCCCATATTTTTTTGCATTCCTTCTATTGCTGCATCTATTGCTAACTGCATAAATTTATTCATAAAAAACTCTTTTACTTAAATTATAACTATTCTGTTTTTGTAAAATAAACAGTGTTTTCAAAAATGTTCCCGTCCGCTGGATATATTATGTTATCAGTGTCCTTTGATACATGAACTGTGAATCTTATAATTAAAATTCTGCCGAAATATTATAAACGATTTTAATGAATTTTAATGATTTATACTTATTTTTTTTGATCTTTTTTTAATCTCGTAATAATTACTGTAACAATAATTGCTGTGCCGATAATACCGTCGGGGAAAAATATAATCATCGAACAACCTAAAATCGAAAAACATAAAAACGGATGATGTATAAAAATTTCCTTTATACCGATTTGTTTATAACGGCGCAGAATTACCATTAATATTACAATCAACAGAGCTATTACAATCATATACATAATAATATTGAATCGATCTGTAATTTTGATAGTATCTGAAGTTGTTGTCAATCGTATTTCTCTAATACTTCCTTTGACGACGCCGAATAAACTCATGCTTGATTTTGTCATCATATTTCTGCACAAAACAATCGGATTTGACTCGATTAAAGCCGACAGTTCACGATTTTCTGTAACAATAATTCCAAGTCTGCGAGCTTCGCGTTCCTTTCGTATTTGCAATGCTTGCAATGAATTTTCCGGCGATTCCATTAACTCGATCAACGAGCCGACAGAACGTTTTGCCGTATTTTTATCAAATGCTGACAAAAGAAATGTTTTATCATCTGTATTATTTAATATTGCTGGATAAGTTGATTTTAGATAATTTATTGTTCGATTAATTCCTATCCATTCTTGTTCCCATTGTGTAAACCAGTGTCTTATATCAACATTTTTTCCTGCTGCGGGCGTTGGTAAACCTGAAACGATAAACAATAAATTATCGAGTCGTGCCATATCAAATTTAGCTAACATTGCGGCAGCTTCTTCTCCTGATACTGGCATTTGACGTCCTAAAAGTTCTGTATAGATATTTCTTTCGATATTTGTGTCGGCATTATTGCTGCCGTTTCGGTTTTCGTTTTGGTCAGATTTCATTTCGGTGCCGACAGTATAAACATTGAGAGATCGTTTTGCAATTTTTACATTTTTATCGTAAGAGATTGTCCATAGTGTTTCGTTGACTTCTATATTTTCAAGAATCGGCAGTTGTAAATTCATTGGGATAGAATCAAATACGGCACGAAAAATTAGTCCTATTCGAGTTGGATAATCGCTGTCGTAAATTTCTAGTTGCCATCGATTTCGGTCGAGTTTGATTCCGCCTCCGTTTACACCGTTACCGCCGACAGCACCGCCTGAAATTGATATTTTTATCAACTCGTAATTGTTCGGTAATGAGATTACAAACTTATCACCGTTGATATTTTTCAAATCTAAAGTTGCTGTTCCGAATATTTCACCGTTATTTTTTATGTATAAATTCACATCGTAGAGAGTAACGAAAGGTTTTGTACCGTCTTGGACAATCGAAGCGGAATAGTCGTTATTTGTTGCAGCAAGATAGAGCGACGGCAGATTGTGCGGCGTCAACAGCATCAATTGATTTTGTATTGTCTCATCAACTTTTTGTAGATTAGATAAATTCCACATAATTTGTTTTGATTGTGTTGTATCGATTTCATCTGTTGGATTTTTTGTTACGATAATTCTGTCGGTGTTTATTTTAGTTGGCAGTACGGCGTAATTTTTTATTTCTACTTGTTCGCTGTTATTCCATTCAGGGGTGAGTTTGGGCAGTGAAATAGTTCTATTTTGTCCAGCGAGAGTTGCATGAATTATAAAGCGTTGTTGTTTGGATATGTTGACAGGCGAGATAATAAGTTGCGGACGTCCGCTTGTTTGATGTTGTTCGATTGACCAATTTACTGTTGGTTCGATTGCTGTAACTGTTCCGATATTTTCATCTAATTGAAATCTGAATTGTTCGAGTTCACCTGATGGAATATTTAGAATTATGTCGAATATTACGTTCCAAGTTATGTCTATATTTATGGGTTGCGGCGGTACTGTCAAGTCAGGATTTATTGTAACGGAAATATCTGTTGAGCTGGAATCAGATTGAGATTTAGATGTCGTTGATGTTGAAGCTGATGTTTGAGTTGATGTTGGAGTTGATGTTAAAGTTGAAGTTGAAGTTTGAGTTGATGTTGAAGTTGATGTTTGAGTTTGAGTTGATGTTTGAGTTGGTGTTGGAGTTTGAGTTGGTGTTGGAGTTGGAGTTGGAGTTGGTGTTTGCGGCGGTAATTGTGTTGATGTGGTTTGAGGTAATGTTGGTGTTGTGATTAGTTTGTGATCAGAAGTATGAAACATAATTGTTGTAATAGTTCCTTGAATAACGGGGCGGTTTAGTGTTATTGTAATTCGGGGTGAAATTATGTTATTTGATTTTTGTGTGTTTGTTGAATTCCATAAACCGATAAATTTTGTATTAGCGAAAAGATTTCGTTGTACATTTTCTATTGTTTTCCAGACTGTTTCGTTAGTGTCGGTATGAACGATTAACGACGAAGTTCGATAGAGTTCAAATTGATGTTTTGATAATTCGACGTTATTAAATTCTATCATTGGGGTTCTGTTGATATTATTTGTAACGAAATGTCCGGTGACGGTAATTCTGAATTTTCCTGATAGCGGTTTACGAAAAAAAATATTGTATTCGATTCTTGTTTCGTTGTTTTGTTTTTTTGCGATTTGTGTTCGTCCCCATCTTATTGCGGTGAGATTACGTTGCGAATCAAATACTTCGATTGATTCGACGGCTGCATGTTGCGGCAGAGTGAATTTTTGTCTGAACATTTCATTTACGTTTTCAAAATCGGCGGTACAAATTAGAGTTGAATCACCTGAATCGATCAGAGTTGATTGCACGAGCGAAATTTTCGGCTTGATTGATTTAGCTTTAACAGACAATCGCCAATCATTGGCGGTAAGTTTTAAGTCGTATTCGGCTAATATTTTTACAGCGTTTATAGTGGAGTCGTTTGCGGCGGTTACAGATGTAGTATTCCAATCAGACACAATAGATTTGTTTCGTCCTTTTTGCGGCAAGTCGAGTTCTAAAAGCGGGTCTGCAACAATTGCGAGCAGTGATTTATTTATTGTTACGCGATATGGTTTGATTTCTGGTAATTTAACATGACCGATACCGGAGAAATCGCGTAACACGAAACCGGCGCGAATCGTAAACGAACCTGATACCAGCGATTTAAATATTATGCGTGCAAGTTTGCATCGTGAAATTCCGCCGCCGGGTAATTCTATTGACTCGTTAATTGTTTCGACTCGGTCTATTTGATGTTCATCACAAAGGAATTGACCGGAAATTTGCCAGTGATCGTCAATCAAAACATTAACGTAACGAATTTTATTTCCTGTAACTTTGTAACAAAATTTCGTTCTAATATCTACTTGCGGCATCCGCGATTGCATTAAGATAAATGAGTCAACTGTCACATTTAAATTATCGTTACGATAAAGATCGTTACTCCACATCAAAGCGAGTTTTGTAACTTGACCGATATTAGCAGTCAATTGACATCCGTTTTGATTGTAATTTAATTCGGCAGATTCTGTTTCAGGTTCTTTAGTTAGATTTGTAATCGGCGTGCATATAATTTCGCCGAGAGATTCCGTAACAGAAATAGTTGGAGCATCCGGCGGAATGAGAAGTTTTAATTTCGCATTGGGTACTTTCGGTATATCAAAATTGATACGAAAATTATCGGTGCCTTGTATTATCGACGGTTTAAGCGGGATTTCTAATTTATGAGTTCCGCGTTTAGCGTTTTCTATTTCGAAAGTTAAAATTCTGTTATCATTATTTTCGGCGGCGGAATTGTCTCTACTGATTTGCCATGTTGCACGAATTGGTATTGAATTTAAAGTTACATCCGACGCCGCAAGCGGAAGGGCGGGTAAAGTAATTGTAACGTTGTCTGATTCAATTTCGATTTGATAAATTGCTTTCAGTTCTGCAACTTCGAGCGTTTGTTTGATCGGATTGAAATTCAACTTGCCGACATATTCGGCTGATTCAATATTCCAATTTTTTGATTTTAATTTTTGTATATCTGGAGTAATTTTATGCAGTAATCGAAAAAAATCTTCCGGCAGCCAAACGATATTGTCAACGATTTTTCCGTCAGAATCTGTTGGAAAAAAAACACGATAAGGTTCTTTTTTTGCGTTTTGTTCGTTGTGATCGGTTGATGGATGTGTCAAATGAGTTGCAGCAGGAAATGATTCCGGCAAAGAATTACGCGATTTGGATAAATTCGGCACCGGTTGAGACGGCTGCAATTGAGACGGTTGCGATGCCGAAACAGGTTGTGTTTTATCGCCTGATAATAAACTATCAGTTTGCTCAGCAGCAAATAATTTAGAGCCGAATAGCAGGATAATCGACGAGATCAAAATTATTAAAAACTTTAACAATTTTTTATCGATAGGATTCACAAGCGGACAACAAGCATTATGAAACAACGGAAATCTGCAAGTCATACAATGTATTTTTTGTTCTATAATTTCATTCATATTGAAAGGAATTTGAAATTCATAATAACGTTTACGTTTCAACCGTTTCGTAACAGATCGGTAGGATGTATTACGCAGCAAAATTTTAATCATTGGTGAATACAAAATCTTGATCATAATCAATCAGTAAATATTGTAACGATAAAGTAACAAACGAAAAATTCCGTAAAGACGCAATTTCTTGTGTCTTAATATTTCAAAATTTTTTTAGCAGTTATCTAATGAACAACCAAATCAAATGATAAAAAACCGGAGCGGCAAAACATAACGAGTCGATTCTATCAAGAATTCCGTTATGTCCTTGAATCAGAGTCCCGTAACCGCTTACGCCTCTATCTCGTTTTATTGCCGACATTGTCATACTGCCGCAAAAACCTATAAATGACACAATCATTGCAATCAATCCGGCGTGCCACCATTGCGGGAACGGTGTAAAATACCAAATCGCTACGCCAAGAAGTCCCGAAGAAATAACTCCAATTAATACACCTTCCCACGTCCGATTCGAATTAATTTTTGAAGCGACAACATGACGTAACGGCAATTGTGACCAAAGGTATTGAAAAACATCACCAAGCTGTACAACCACAACGAAAAAAAACAATAATCGAAAATTGACACCGCTGACAGATGTGAAATAATCAGGTAATACAAGCGACTTTACTGTTTCCGACGGTAACTCTGATATAGTTTCTAACTCAATGGGGATATTCATTTTCATTGTCAATATTGCTGGTACGTAACTCAATGAATAAACACAAATCATGAGTCCGAGTTGTAATTTTGCAGTTCTTTCTAAAAATCTTTTCGGATCGCCTGAAATCGCCATAAATCCCGGCAACACTAAAAAAACATAACCGGGTAACAATATCGAAAAAAGTTGATACGGAACAATTCCCGTTACTGATTCAAACCATACCGGATTTACTCCAATCAAAACAAATTGAAGAGGCGTAAGAAAAACATAAATCCAAAAAAGTGTCTGATGATCAACCGGACTTTTCGGCGTAAGAGTAATATATTCACGAAGCGCACTTACTGATATAACAAAAAATAAAAGTACAGTCGCAAAAGAACCAAGCATAAACACACAAGCTATAGAACCAAAAAGAATCCACCAAGCACGAATCCGAGTCCGAAAAGAACTTAAAATAGCCGGATCAACACCGTAGTCTTCATAGCGGCGCAACCAACGCACTACGCAAGATACTAATATCAAAAGAAATAATACTCCAACTAAAAAACAAATTGTTAAATTATCCACTATACTAAAACAAAAAATAAAAATAAATTCTACCGCTTACTATGACCTGTTCTCATAAATAGGAAAAAAAATGTCAATGGAATCACATAAAAAAATAACATCGGTCTTATAAGACAAACTAACAATACTGGAACCGAAACCATATAAACCCAAAAAGGAATACGTATCAAATCATACCAAGCAATCCAAACGAGAAATATTATCGGCGCAATTCTGATTATTACTCCGTATTTGTTGATCGGATAATGTGCCGGATCGCCAATCGCAACACATAACATCACAATTGAAATAATAAGAAACAGTACCGCAACAACTCCCAAACGCACACGAAACGGAAGACGAAACCAAAAATTAAACACAAAAAATCTCCTACAAAAATTAGTAAATATTCAGCCGCGCCGCTGGAACAGGCTGTAAATCTGGGACAGGCTATAAATACTGACGCCCTTTCAGGTCTGGTTTGATTAATCCTGAAAATTACTATAACGATGACCGCAAAAATTTTACTGATATATTACAATTTTTTTTGGAATGTACAGTTAAAAACAATTTTAATGTCACTAACACGGCTCATGCGATGCGAATCAAAACCAACTGCCGGCACAAAGGGCAAAAGAATAACATAACTCAAAAAACAAACAAGAGGTTTTTAAATTGCTGTCAACATAATTTTCGGTTTTAACTGTAATTCATATTACGATACATTTATATAGTCAAAATTTATTTATTGTAACTTTATTGTAACAAAAATCGAATTTTCAAATGTGCGGAATATAATTAAAAATGATACCCGCAACTGAATCGTAACCAAAAAAGTGATATTCTCCTAGTAATGTTACAGAATTTCTATACTGTTATTATTTAACATTATTGTACAAAAATACCGTCGGCTTGAAGAGAATTTTTGTATTATATTTTGAGTTGTTGCTAAATCGTGTTCAAAATTTTTGGCATCGTTTATAAAATTTCCTCTTAACGTATCTACGATCAAAATATCAGGCGATGAATTTATTTTTTGCGGCGGCGGATCATTTTGATTGTTTGCGATAGTTGAAAACTTCTTTAAGAGCAAACCGATATTTACAAATGTAGATAAATTTGAATTTGAATTTGTATTGAATTGATTCTTTGCTAGCGTATTCTGTATTCGCGGTAAAATTGAGACAGAAATTTCAGCTCGGCAAGACACGAAACCTCCAACACATCCTGTTGCCGAAATACAGACGTATGGTTCACTATCTGCGGGTTCGCGTTCAGATAAATGGACGTCGAAATTGCCGTTTATAATTTCGCATAATGAATTTTCGACAATAATAACGTGCTTAAATATTCCGGCATCCCGCAGCATAAAATGTATTCCGGTCAAGGCTGAATAGAATCTGATATTGTGAAAAAATAATTTCTCAAACGGAACGCCTGAACCGTCGGCAAGACCGCGTAACTCATCGACGCCGTTTTCGCCTAATAGTTCTCTTTCGAGTTTTCTATCGTTTGACAGTATTGAGTTCATGTTGAGTTCGCCGTTGTTAGTTAGAGTATCTTGTAATTGAATTTCATCGTATTTATGAATTAAATCTTCTATCTTTGCGGAGTCGGCGGCACCAAGACCAAATCCCATTTCGTAACTTGCACCGAGTTGGCGGTAGATATAAACGTTTTTGGTGATTTCTTTATTTGTAAGTTCTTTGTTGGTAATTAAATCTGTATTTAATAATTTTTGTATATTTTGTAAATTTTGTCTTTCGATTGGTCGAGGTTTGAGACTTTGCAATTCTGTAGTTTCATTATTTTGTGAAATGTTTGGTAATAGAATTGCGGCGTAACCGTTGCCGTCGTTATCTAGGTCGAACAGAATTGCAAAAGAACGTTCATTTAATTTTAGTTCGACCGGAATTTTTGTAACGAAAAATATACTTGTTTCATTTAGTTTATCTTTCCAATCGAATTGAGGCGGAATTATTTTGTCTTGTAAAATTAGAAATGATTTGATTAACTCTGCCATTCCCGATGCGGTGCATAAGTTACCGAATTGATTAAAGCAAGTAGTTACAGGAATTGGATGAATACGTTTTTCGCTGCGAAAAAAATTCTCAAATAAAGCTAGATGAGTTGACGGTTTAGGAGAAGCTATCGAAATGAATTGAATATCTTCAACTGATAAATCTAGTGATTCCCATACAGATTTGTCGATTTTGCATTGTGTGATATTGATGATTTCATAAATCAGACCGAGCGGTTTTTCTTTGCTGTGATCAACTTGATCAATCGATTTGAGAACGACAGCACCGGCACCTTCGGCAAGCGGGAAAAATGTTTCTCCGTATTTTGATTTATAAAATTCAAAAGCGTGTGAATTTGTCCAACGATATGCGCCGATACAAATTCCTATTAGTGATTCGCCGCTTCGTAATTTTTGTAACGAATAATCAATTGCAATCAACGACGAAACTAATCCGCCGTCGATTGTAAATGCGCCGCCGTGTACATCGTATAATTTCGTTATGCGTGAAGTAAGAGAACTCGATGTAAATCCGCCTGTAACGTCGGATACACAAGGATTATCACGAAAGATTTTTTTGACAAAACTTTTAGAAATCTTATCCGAAACCAATCTAGCATAAGATTTTAATGCAACGTCTGAATTTGAACTGTCAAATTGATCAGCAATTTGGTCAGCAAATTGTTCAGCAAATTGATTTTTTAAGTTTTTATAATTTTCATCATTTTCATATTTAGATAAAATTATCGTTGCGCTATTTCGTACTACTTGACCTAATTCATACGCTCTTATTGCAAGTTGGTATTCGTAGAAAAAATTCGACAAGTGTTCTGCACCGGCAACAACAAAAGTTTTATCACGTTCTTCATTTGACAACTCTCGCCCTGTAACCGCTTGACTTATCGCCTCATCGACGGCACCCATGACGTATGTTTGCAGCGGGTCGCAACGTTGAATTTGCAGCGGCGGAATTTTATGTAATTCCCAATTGTACAAATAATTCTCAATAAATCCGCCGTGAATTTCTGTACTTTCGGCTATTTTCTGTTCCGAAAAATATCGGCGGTTGAACTCAATCGGCGAAAGAGTTTGTTTCGGATCAATTTTTTGTTTCAAAATTTCTCTGAACTGCTCAACTGAAAACGCTCTCGGAAAAACGCATCCGATTCCAAGTACCGCAACAGCTTTACGAACAACCGGAGAAACCAGATCAACCGGAGAAACCGAAGCAGCCGGAACAGCCGTTGTCTTTTGTTGATTATCAGTAGATTGAGTTTTATCTTTTTTGTACTCTTCAAAAATTAAATGCGAATTGAGACCGCCAATGCCGAAAGAATTCAATCCAAAAAATAATGTCTCGTCTGAATATTGATCGGATTTAGAATTAGATTTATCACCGAAGTTATCACCGGAATTATCACCGGAATTAACGTTGTAACTTGAATTGTTTGAATTATTTAACGGTACTGGTTCAAGCGGAATAAAAAACGGTAATGGTTTATTAAAGATATCCGGATGCAGCTGCGAAATATTTATTTGCGCCGGAATAATTTTGTTTTTACAAATTTGTGTTATTTTCATCAAACCGAGCAAACCTGCCGCTTCAAACAAATGTCCAAAATTTGCCTTGACACTTCCGATAGCAAGTTTTCTTTTGTGTTGATTATTCGTAACGTTATTTTCGATCTGGTCAGAAATACTTAAAGAATTTTTGTACGAAAAATCTGAAGTTTTGTGATTATCGTTTGTATTATTTAGTTGTGAATAATCATTTTGTAATTCTTCTTGAGAGTAATTTAAGAGATTTTGAATTGTTTTTAGTTCGGTAGAATCGCCTACAGAAGTTGAGGTTGCGTGTGCTTCGAGGTATGTCAATTGTTGCGGAGTGATATTAGTTTTTTGGTATGCTCTTTTCATTGCTAGTAATTCACCTTCGGGTCGCGGTGCCCACAAACTTTTTCCGCGTCCGTCTGATGAAAATCCGATACTGCGAATCAAACCTAGAATATTATCGCCGTTATTTTCTGCTGATTTTAGAGTTTTTAGAAACGTAAATATAATTCCCATCGAGCCTACTATTCCATCGGCGTTAGCGTCGAAGGGGCAGCTTAATGTAGTTGCAGCTGCGTAATTTTTTGAAAATAAAAGCGGCGTGAGTATTGTCATCGACGAAATTCCGCCTACTAACGCACCTTGAATTTTACCCGCTAAAATATCTGTTACAGCGCAATCGATAGCAATAATCGAAGATGAGCAAGCTGCGTCTAGTGAGTATGCCGTTCCTGTCCAACCGTAAATGTTACGTAAATTTGTGACGAAATCACCGAGTCGGATTTCGGGCGATTGGCAATTCCAATAATTTTCGTTACGATAATTCTGACGTACAATATCGATACAACGTTCAACTATTTCGATTTGGACTTGCAGCGGCAGAGATGAAAATTCAGGCAAGTTGTAAAGAGTCTTAAAAGTAATATCAGAAACTATCGAAAGAAGATAATTGAGACTCAAATCGGAAGCCCAAAGTCCGCCGAAATAAATTCCAAAATTAGTGTTATTCGCAGGAATTTTTGCTTGACTTAAAACCTCATCGGCTACAATACATGCAAGTTTTAGAAACGGGTCGCAATTACGGAATTGTTCGTTGAAATGATAATTTCGGATTTCTTTTTCGATATCTTTTGTATCAAAAATTGCACCGATTTTAGTGTATGATTTTCCGGTTTTACCGAGTTGCGGGTCGAAATAGATTTCGCGGTTCATCCAAGTTTCGGGAACTTCACATATTGGCGAATTACCTTCGGTGAGTATTTGCCAAAACGCTTGCGGATTATCGGCTCCGGGCAAACGGCAACTCATCGCAACAATCGCAATTGGATCGTTCAATAAACTTTTGGTGTTATCGTTCACTGCGTTGACGTTTTGCATCTTGTTGTTTGTTATTAAAATATTTTTTCACTAATTGTAGTTATCCAGTAAAAATTTTTTATGAAATTTATTTTGATCTATTTTGATCTTTTTAAACCTGATCTTATTTTAATTTTCGGTTCGAGCCGTTTTCTTATTTATCGGAAAACAGATTTTACTGAATACGTCGTTGTATCGCCGGATTTTATAATACGATACGTAAACTACTCTCAAAATTATTCTATAGCATTTTCGGCAATTTTAATTAGCTCTGTAACAGTTGTACTGTTGCGAAGTTTTACAATAGGAACAGTAATACCGGCATCGTCTAATATTGCTACTACTCCCAACATTCCCGTTGAATCCCAACCCGCTATAGAAGACAATACAGTATCTTCTGTCAACATGCCTGCTTCAGTATTCAACACAAATTCAAGTTCTTGAATAAATTCTTGTTTTGTCATTTTTCTATTTTGTTATAAGTTTTGATTAAATTTTCAACTTGTTCACACTTTAATTTTCGGCTGTAATGCGGGCAAGTCATCATATTACAAACATGACACTGCAAAAGCATTAGAATTATAAATGATTTTTAATTTAATTATTTTCCCATTGCTGTTTCAGGACTTTGATAGGTTTAGAGACATAATGAATTACATCTCTGCTTTTCGATTTATTTATTGTAACAAAAAATCGAAAATTCAAATGAATTTTTGAGATTCTCTTTTGCAATTCTGCAATTATTGAGCGGCATATCCTCCATCTGTGAAAAGTGTAATACCGTTTACATATTTGCTTGCGTCTGACAACAGAAATAACGCTGCATTGGCTACATCTTTCGGTTCTCCGAATCCCATCGGGTGCCGTAATTCAACCAAGTCTTTCCGCGAATCTCCTAAACTTTGAATATCTTGATAAGTGCCTTTTTCGAGCATTGGAGTTTTTATCATTGCCGGAGCAATACAGTTGACACGAATTTTTGAACTAATCAATTCAATCGCCAATGTTTTAACGCATGATTCTACAGCACCTTTACTCATACTATAACACAGCAATCCTGCGTTACCGCAACTCGCCGAAATCGAACTAATCAAAACCGCCGACGAACCTGACTTGCTGTGTACTCCAACTAAACTTAATCCTTTGATTAACATCGCACCAGTTACAGCGTTGATAATATACGTATTGACCAAATTCAATGTTTTAATCGACCGTAACGGTCTTGCCATTTCAATTCCGGCAGAATGAACGATTCCTGAAAATTCACCGTACTCACTTGAAAGACGTTGCAATAATTTCGGAATATCATCGGGGTCAGCTGTTAAATCGTAGCTTATAGGAACAATTTTACGGACTTCACCAGAATTGTCTTTGTGTTCTGCCGAATGAGTTGATGTACATAATTTAGCGGTTTCGTCTAATCGTTCAATATTTCGTCCGAGCAGAAACACACTCGCACCAGACTCATAAACCGCAACCGATACCGCTCTGCCAATACCTGAAGATGCTCCTGTAATCAATATATTTCGTCTTGATAAATCTGTTTGCATTTTATTTGTTTATTTGTGAATTTGTTAATATATCAGTGGAATAATTTATTGTTCTTGGGATCGCGGTCGTCTCGACTGCATCTTTAGGAGTTTTTTTGACATGATTACAGGATTGACAGGATTGACAGGATTTTTAAATAATAAATTACAAGAATCAAAACTTGAAACCATCTATTAGCGGTTAATGATTTGAACTTATAATCCGTGATAATTTCTGCATGCGAACTAACTGCTATGCGCTATCCTGTAATTCTGTTTATCATGTCTAAAAAACAAAAAATTCACTGATATATTACTAAATTTGTTTATTTGTTTGCCAAGCGAATTCAAACCATGAATTTGCATATTTATGTAAATCTGAATTTGAATCGGAATCTGAAATTGGAATTGACTTTAATTCATGTTCAGTTGTATCTGTTGTTATTTGTTTTGTTAGCAAGAGTTGACATTTTATTAATGCGTTTTGTACGGCGGAAATAATGTTGTCTGAATTTAATATTTCACGTAGTATGTTTGTATTTATCCGCAAATTTCCGATAATAGTTCCCGTGATTTTTCTATTAAACCAGCCTTCGGCAATTTCGCACAAATTATTGTTTTGAAATACTGCCGAAAACTTTCCGCCGCCTTGCCCAACAATATTTAATCGTAAAATTGAATGTGTCTTGTTGACCGAATTATTTTCGTTACGATAATTCAAAACTAATACAGGTGAAATAATATTTGCCGTTGTATTTACATTTTTACGATACAAATTGACTTCTACGGTTGAAGATTCGAGTTGTTGTAATTTCGTAAAAAGCTGATCTTCACTAAAGTCAGGAACCGGCATAAAGTTGATATTTGTAATCGCAGTGAGTTCGGAAACAGGAATAATTTCAGGACGCACCAAAGAACGTTGAAGACGATGCTCAAATTTTTCGAGAATCATTTCAAGTTGTTTTTTCGAGCCGGGCAAACTCTGCGATGTTATAACAACAAGCGAATCACATCGAATCAACTGCCAAATAAATTTTGACAACGAAAAAGGTTTTTCGTCGATATCAAAGTAATACACCAATTCTTTCATCTTGAATTTGTAATTTTAGTTGTAATTTTATTTTTCAGCTTGTTTAATCATTGATATTAAATTTTTGATTATTTTTAGTAAGGTTGTAGTAAGTAATAGTTTAGTATTATTGCAACTTGTATATTTTCAAACCCCGCAAACCAGCCAATCAATGTAAATTCACCTAATTATCTAAATTATGTCAAATCACAATTTAACGGAGATTAATTATAACACCTATTTTCATATCGTCAAATGGGACAGACTAAAAACATAACTATTCAACTGAACTTTTTATATACTCTTTCTACTTTAAAATTCGGTAATATATCAGTGGAATAATTGTTTGTCTATTTTTTGTAATTTTTAAACACACGAAATACACGAAAAGGAGTTAACTATCAAGAAGTCCCGCTAGGGACTATTCACCAAAAAACTTTATTAACCGTATGCTTTAGCTTACGGATCAATGCTATAAACATATCCAAGTCCCGCTAGGGACGACACTTTCTTAATTGTATGCTTTAGCTTACGGAAGGAGCTAATTAAGTGTCGTCCCTGCGGGACTTAACAGGTATGTGATTGATAATTTAAAATTCGTAAACAACCCAAAAAACGAAAAAAATTATTCCACTGATATATTACAAATTACAAAATCATCTTTCTCTGTGTTCTCTGTGGTTAATAAAAAAAATTAGAAAGTACAGATAAAGGGAATTTCTCAAAAAACTCCCTTGTTGTTAATTAAAATTATGTTAAACTGCTCACTCTTTAAATTTCGGTTTGATCTGTGTATTGGAAATCAGACTTTTTAATTAATAGTCTTTATATCGCCGATTTCAT
>JAITKS010000456.1 GCA_031278315.1 Planctomycetaceae bacterium
AGCTATCGATCCAAATATCCCTAATCGGAATCCTGTATATGCAGGTACAAGAATGTGTGATACTGGTAATTCAGTTGATGTGCGAATTAAGTTTGCGGTGTACCTCGAAAGCTATGGTAATGACGTGAGCGTTGAAACTATTGTTGATAATGATAATGTATTGTTAGGGAATCTTTCTTGTCATTCAAGTTCTCCCGAATAAATTACCCTCCTCTATGTACACGATCAAGATAAGTACGTAATGCGATGAATAAATTTTTTTGTTATATGTTTAAATTTCCGTGTAAAATTGGTCTAACTTGTAATGTTTTTACAATTGTAATACCTATTATTTTATCGATTCTATTTTTTATTTTTGTTGTAATTGGGGTTGTGCTTTATTTAATTGAAACAAACATTGGTCAAATAGATCAAGCAGGTTATTGGATAAATAATAAAATGTCAATTTATCATAGCGATTATGAAATTTCTTGTTACGATTTAACGATTGTTTGCCGATCAGAGTTTTCTTTATTATTCAATGTGATAACTTTTGCCAATGAACAAACACAACAGAAAATTTATTTCCACTCACAACGCGTTGGTATTTATTGGTATGTTGATGTTACAGTAATTGTAAGTTCTGACGGTTCTGTTTGCATCTTTGACAAAAAAATGAATGTTCCAATATTACAGTTGCGGGAAATATGTAGAAAAAATTCGTTGATCAAGGATAATAATGTTCCGGTTTCGTGGATATTTGAACCGGATTTTAGAAAAAATACGAGGATATTAATTGGAACGGAATATGGTTTTTTAGACGCTTACGACAAAAAGAACAATTTTAAGAAACAAGAGGAACCGCTAATTAAAAATAGTGTTTTTATCGGAGTAGAATCCCCAATTGCTGCAATGAAATAATTCTGCCGTATCAAAATCCTGCTGTTGTTATTGTTGTTGTTATTGGATTATTTGTAACGTCTTTTGTTTTTTTAATTTTTTTGTACGATGAATCATTTATGTTTATGAAACGAAGTCTAAATACAGTCGAAACAAATACACATGGTAAATCATATCGAATATTTATATTTGTGTTTGTGGTTATATTTATTTTATGTTGTGTATTATTGGGCGGAATATTTTTATTATTTGCGCCGGAGTTAGAAACTAATTATTGTTTAGACGGCGGACATTTTGAATTATCTATTCCTCTTACAAATCTTGCTCATAAGATACGTATTAAACCGGAGCACAGTAGATTACTGATACAATCCGAATTAGACAAATCAGTTCCAATTATAAAATCGGTACAATCACCAGAAATATTAAAGATTTCATACGATAATTATGATACGCTAACGATAAATACTACTTGTGAACTTTACACTGCTGACGGGCAATTAATTTTTAAAGATGATGAGTCTAGAATTATGACACGAAGCCAAATTGAATTTTCACAACATAGAAAAGGTATAGAAATAGTTTTTTGTAGAAATGTAATAATTACAATTTATTGTAACAATAATAATTCAAGTAAAAAAAATATAATAGTTGCTTCTATCAAAAAAGAAAACGGTCAACTGATAGAAATCAGTTCTACAGAAACTAATGCGGATACTGTTAAAATTTACGGCAAAATTAAAATGACAATGTCAGGAACGGCTTCAACTATATATGACAATAGTTTGATAACTTGTTTGTCCTCCGAATATATTCAGCATGTTAACGAGCAGCGATATTTAGGAAAATACATTATCATTGTTAAAAAATTATGACATCAATCATTAAAAAGAAAAAATTGGTTATGATAATTGTCAGCATAAGTCTGCTATCATTATTTTTCGCTTTTACAATCTATTTTATCAATAATAGTTCTGTTAAGGTCGCTGATCGGATATTAATGTTCGAATTACCGTATGAAAATATAGTGTTTGAACCTGACTTGCAAAGTAAGGATATAAAATTGCACGAGCGTAAGGTAATTATTTCAAAAAATTATATTGCTCAATTTTGTCCCGTTGCTTCCTGTAACAATAATATGAATGGATTATTGTTTTGTAAGAGATATACCTTTTATGAAAATACAATGTTACAACGAAGAAAACTGGGGCATTTTGAAATTGTTCAGCAACATAATCAAAAATATATCCAGGATTTTATTTTCAATGATACAGATATATTTTTTGATATTGGATTAAAAGATTATTTTGGTATTTTATTGTCTTCCAATAATAATCATGTCACTATTATGCATTATAAAAACGATAAAATAATTGAAGTAATTTATCGTGAATTAAACAACCAATATTCAAAATTAAGTTATGATATTACGATACTTTTAGGATTTTATGAAATTTCTGATCAACACGCGGAAAAACGTCATTTGTTTCCATATTACAAAACGACAAATTTACCGCTAAAAAAAAATAATATTGACACTGTACCTATATTATCCCAATAAGCCGCTGCAAAATTATTTAATTCAAAAAATGGTTTATATTATTGTTTTTTTAGAGACATTAATTATTGTAACGAATATTTGTGTGAATTTGTCAGGCGGTTGATTGTTTGGTTCACGTTTTATTATACTCATTACACTTTAAATTTCGGTTTTCGTTTTAAACTCAACTCGCCCTGCAAGGGCAATCATCATTAGCGTAGGGCGACGCCCTACGGAAAAAATATAACACATCAAAGCCCTGTAAGGGCGGCAGCAAAAAATTTATTTATGATCTTTAGGCTTGCGCCCTTTCAGGGCTTAATTTCAAAGGTGAAACCATTACTTTTAAAAATCAGACGTAGGTTTCTCCCGTTGATTTCGTAACAAGTAAAGTTTGATTTAAAATCGAGTTGCTTGAGTAAAATTCACAGCAAATTTACTACAAGTGATCTTTCAATTAAAAGGAGAAGGAGATAAAAAATGTTAAGAAAAAATTTTATTTTGATGGTGTTGTTCGTTTACTCTGTTTTTCTGCTCATTTTGTCTGATGTGTATGGTGCTGACGATTATTGTTATAAATGCCTGACTACTTCAGAATATTGTGATTGTGAATATTTGCCATCGGAATCTTACACCGAAGCGGAAAATACTAAGTACGAAAAAAAATATCTGGCAGCAGCTTTAAAACAAAACAACTTCAATTATTTTCCTGAAGATTCTGACGATAACGAGAAAAAAATAATTGATTTTCAAAAATTTACAGGACTGTTTTATGGAAGTAACTACACCGGGAGTCAATTGAAGAATGCTTCTTATTTTGGAACGACATTTGGCAAGAGTCGAATCGCAGATGTACGTTTTATTAATTGCGATTTCAGTTATGCTAATTTTATCTGTGCCGATTTTTCGCGAAGTCACATAGAAAGTGATTGTAAATTTTACGGTGCTAAAATTAATGGTGCGAAATTGGAAATTTCACAAGAACAGTTTTTGTCAACTGACCCATTTATAGAACAAATATACCGGCTTGCTCCCGCAAATAAAAAACGGGTTTTGCTTGAAAAACTTGAACTGATTAATAGTTATATTCGTTATGATAGAGCCGGGAAAGAGCAACGATCGTTACGTAATGTAGATTTTAACAAATTCAATAATGGTGTACGTGCTAAAGAGCCGTGTACTATTCGTGAATGTTCATTTTTACGAATCTCGTTTAAAGACTGTAGTTTTGCAGGCGGCGAACTGGTAAAAACAAATTTTATAAGTTCTTTTGTTGAGAATTGTGATTTTTCAAAAGCAAATCTTAAAGAAGTAGATTTTGGTTTAACATCATTGATAGGTTCTAATTTTGAAGAAGCTAAAATTGAATGCGTTAATTTTGCGAGGGAAGTACATTTTTACAATCCGTACACTCACGACATCACAGGTTCCGAATTCACTAAACGCGAAAGCATCGTAATGTCGGAAAAATATAGAATAAACTTCTATATCACACAGGGCTTGCAACAAGAACAATTAAAATCGACTTCAAGTTACAAAAATAAAAAACTGATTGCGAATAAATTTTGTATGAACATGAAAG
>JAITKS010000053.1 GCA_031278315.1 Planctomycetaceae bacterium
CTACGATATGTCTTGGCTAATTGTCCAATACCAAAAGGAAAAGAACTCGAAACAATCGAAACAGTTTATTCAATAATCTCAAATGACCCAGAGGAGGTAAAAAAAATGACAGAAACAGCCGCATACACGTTCATAAAACAAGGTTATGAACAAGGTATAGAACAAGGAGCTTTTACAAAAACTAAAGAACATGTTATTAAATGTCTTAGCAAGCGATTTAATGTTCCTGTTCCGCATGATATTCAGGATAGTATTAACTCATATACGGATTTAATCGCACTTGACTCATTGTTTTCTCAGGCGTTGGATTGTGAATCTCTTGACGATTTCAGAAGTTATCTTGTTAGATAATTTTGAGACCCAGAGGAGGTAAAAAAAATGATAGAAACCGCTGCATACACGTTCATAAAACAAGGTTTTGAACAAGGCTTTGAACAAGGTTTTGAACAAGGTTTTGAACAAGGTTTCAAGCAAGGTATCGAACTAGGTATCGAGCGAGATCGCAAAGAGGGATATAAAAATATTAAAGAACATGTTATTAAATGTCTTAACAAGCGATTTAATGTTCCTGTTCCGCATGATATTCAGGATAGTATTAACTCATATACGGATTTAATATCGCTTGACTCATTGTTTTCTCAAGCGTTGGATTGTGAATCTCTTGACGATTTCAGGTGTTGTCTTATTAGATAATTTTTAGACTTAATTGAGACAATATCGTAAATGTTTGCGCACGAATTTATTTTTGGTTAATTGTTAGATTTGTGTGTCGATGATTTGATGGTTGTTGTTTCAAGATATTTTACTAATATTAATTATTAGGGAGATTTTATAGAATTTCATTGAAATTTCAGAAACTAGCTGTTTCCATACTCTCCCCCTTCCGCTTGACACAACTTTGAGTACAATTATTCAACTTTTTATAACGTGAAACGGTTCACGTTGAATTTTAATTTAAGACAACAAACTAAAAATAAAAGAGAGGATTAAATGGCTGGAAAAAAAGGTAAAAAGAAAGCGGAAACAGTTTTTTTGGTCTGCGAAGAAACCGGCGACTATAACTACGCAATACGGAAAAAACCAGGCGGTGAAAAACTCAAACTAAAAAAATATTGCCCAAGACTCCGTAAACACACAATTCACAACGAAAAGAAAAAATAAATAAATAATTATAATTTTGAGCTTGAAATGTTGGAAAGTCAGGCAATTTGATACAGAATTGACAAGATCGTTGGCTATATCGGCACATATATCTGATCTGTTGGCGGCACTTCTTGTATCGCGCGGAATTAAGAATGAGACTGATGCGAAAAAGTTTCTTAATCCCAGCTTAAAAGAATCATTGCGTGAACCTTTTTTGTTGCCTGGTTGTCGAAATGTCGCAGAGCGGCTTTTCGATGCTGTCTCGAAAAAAAAGAAAATTGTTATCTACGGCGATTACGATGTTGATGGAATTACTGGTGTCGTGATTCTATATCAAGTGTTGAAAGAATTAGGCGGCAATGTAATGTATTATATTCCAAGCCGGCTTGATGAAGGTTACGGACTTCACGACGACGCAATTAAGCGGCTAGTTTTGGACGATGGGGTACAAGTTGTTGTTACGGTCGATTGCGGGATTGCGAGTATTCGTGAAGCTGAAACGGCGGCGGCTCTTGGTATTGAATTATTGATTACGGATCATCATACGCTTGATACGCAAATTCCGCAGGCAGCAGCTATTGCACACCCGCAAATGAGTTACAAGCAAGCTGCCGATTTTTCTGAAAATTCTATTTCTATTTCAGATATTTCAGATATAGATAATGTTGATAATGTAAATAATTCTAATTCGGATTTGGATTCTATTATTTCTGTAACGAAAAATCAATCGGATTATTATCCGTTTAAGGAGCTTTGCGGTGCGGCGGTAGCGTTGAAGGTTGCGTGGGGAGTTTGTCAACTTGCAGCGGATGGTCCAGGTCGTAAGGTGTCAGACAAATTTCGTAACAAGTTGATTGAAATGGTTGGATTTGCCGCATTGGGTACGGTTGCGGATTATGTTTGTTTGTTGGATGAGAATAGAGCTATAGTCCATGCGGGGTTGCAATTTCTTGCTTTACCGGCTGTTTCGATTGGGTTGCGGAAGTTACTTTTAGTTTCGGGGTTTCAGGCGGACAAGCCGGTATTGAGTTCGGAGTTTATGGCGTTTCAGGTCGTTCCGCGTTTGAATGCAGCGGGCAGATTGGGGCAAGCTATGTTAGCTGTAGAACTATTGATAACGGAAGATGAACATCGGGCGGAAGAGCTTGTAAAATATATTGACGGACTGAACGAATCACGGAAGAAGTTGGAACGTGAAATATTGAAATCGGCGGAGCAACAAATTATTGACAACTCGTATGAATCGGATGCCGCATTTGTTTTAGAGGGAGACAATTGGCACAGAGGTGTGATTGGAATAGTTGCATCTCGTTTAGTTGACAAGTATCATCGTCCGGTTGTTGTGTTTAGTTCACCCAAGATGGGAACGAGTTCGGTTGAGATTGTTGGTTCGGCACGCGGGGTAGCGGGGATTGATTTATGTGAAGCGTTGCGGGCGTGTGATGATTTCTTATTACGTTTTGGCGGGCATTCGGCGGCGGCGGGACTTACGCTTGAAAGACAAAAAATTGCAGCTTTCAGGGCAATGTTTTGCGATTATGTAGAAGCGAATATTGATCAAGATATGCGTATCGCTGAAATCTTTATTGATGGTGAATTTCCGTTAGGGGCGTTTACGAAAAAAACTGTTGAGTTATTAACTAAATTATCGCCGTTTGGAAGTGGAAATTCGAAGCCGATTTTTATGGCAAAAAATGTTTATGTTAGTAATTTTAAACTTATGGGAAAGGATGAAAACAAAAAACATTTCTCAGCAGATTTTTCTCAAAATGGAATTAAATTACGAGGCGTTGTTTTTTCAAAAAGCGAGTGGATTGAAGAAATGAAACCATACAATCAACCTTTAGACATTGCGTTTAAAGTTCAAGTTAGCAAGTTTAGCAATAATGTAGAAATTGAAATCATAGATTGGAAAAGATAAGAATTATAATATATCGAATATTTGTGTGATTGATTTTTGGTTTGCAATACATACAATATGAATTAACAAAATAAAAATACGGGAAAATACAATATACAAATAAATTTTATTTTGTCTGACAGCGCAATTTTTTGAAAACGTGCCGGAGGGCTGAATGATTACAAAATTTAACAAAACATTATAATTTTTTTATTATGACTTTAAGATATATTTCAAAACGAGCCGATTCGTTTGAGGCTTCAGGTATTCGCAAAGTTTTTGATTTAGCAGCTAAATTAAGTGACCCGATAAATCTTTCTATTGGTCAGCCTGATTTTGATGTTCCAGAGGCTGGTCGTTCTGCGATGATTGATGCGATTAATTCCAAACATAGCGGTTATACGCAAACGCAGGGATTACCGCAATTGAGGGAGGCGATTCAGAAACAAGTCGATGTAAAGTATGGGCATTCTGACAGGTCTGTTTTTATTTCAAGCGGTACAAGCGGTGCGTTGACGTTGGCACTATTGGCAACGATTGATGCCGGTGACGAAGTAATCTTTTTTGAACCGTATTTTGTGATGTATCATGCGTTGACGTGTATGGTTGGAGGATTACCTGTTCCGGTAAGTACGTATCCCGATTTCAGTTATGATATTGCAAGATTAGCGGATGCAATTACGCCGAGAACGAAGGCGATTATTTTAAATTCACCTGCTAATCCAACGGGCAAGGTTGCATCTCGTGCGGAGGTAAAGGCGATTGCGGAGTTGGCGGCGAAGAGGGATATCTTGTTGATAAGTGATGAAATTTACAAATCGTTTTGTTATTGCGGTGATTTTGTTTCGCCTGCCGAGTATAACGAGAGAACGTTAGTTTTAGATGGATTCAGCAAGGCAAACGGGATGCCGGGATGGCGAGTTGGATTTGTACATGGACAAGGTGAGTTAATTGAGCAGATGTTGAAATTTCAGCAATATACATTTGTTTGTGCGCCGAATGTAGGACAATGGGGAGCTTTAGCTGTTATAGATGTTGACATGACGGAACAGATTGAAAGTTATAGGCAAAGGCGGGATTTAATTTACAATGAGATTTCTGATATCTATGAAATAAACAAGCCGGAGGGGGCCTTTTACATGTTCCCGAAGGTTCCGCAAGGTTATAAATCTGCGAGTGAGTTTGTAGAGAGGGGAATTAACGAATTTTCTTTATTAGTAATTCCGGGCAATGTGTTCAGCAGTGTTGATACGCATTTTAGAATTTCGTATTCAGCTTCAAAAACAACTATCGAACGTGGAATAGATGCTCTAAAAAAATTAGCACAAGTTAAATAATTGGCGGGTATCTTGAATAATTAGTAATTGGTTTAGTAACATGTTTTTCATTCTTTAAAATTTTGTAATATTTCAGCGGAATAATTATTTTTCAATTTTTTTTGATGTTATGAGTTTGAAAACCAATCTTATTTTTCCGAATCAAACACAAAAAATTTCACAAAAAATTTTTAAACACGAAATACACGAAAAGGAGTTAACGATCAATAAGTCCCGCAGGGACGACACTTTATTAACCGTATGCTTTAGCTTATGGATCACACGTCTATAACTTATCCAAGTCCCGCAGGGACGACACTTTATTAACCGTATGCTTTAGCTTACGGATCACACGTCTATAACTTATCCAAGTCCC
>JAITKS010000080.1 GCA_031278315.1 Planctomycetaceae bacterium
TCGGCGTTAAAACCAATCGGTAAATGTCCAAGATTTTCCAAAACGAAAATAAGTCCTCCAACATCGTTCTGCTCTCGCACGAGTTTTGCTATTTCGCCGTTTTTCTTAAATTTTAAGTCCGTAATAAATTCTTTGGAAAGCATTGTCAAAATTTAATTTTATGTAATATATCAGTGAAATATTTTTAACGATCTTTGGTTTATTTTTAGCCAACCTTATTTTTCCGAACTAAACAACATTAGTAGCCAACGAGACCGCCGCACACCAACCTTATTACCTTATTAAAAAATCATCTTTCAATAATAAGGTAATAAGGTTTTGCTTTTTAGAGATTCATTGCTACTAAGTTTTTTGATGAATAGTTTAGTTCAGAAAAATAAGGTTGAAAATAAGGTTCGTTTTAAAATTCATAAACCAATTCATAAACCCCAAAAGCTGAAAATAAATATTCCACAGATATATTACAATTTTATCATTTCGTTTTTTTAGGATGTTCTGCCGAGAGTTCGGTTACATTCTCATCAACAATTTGATATGGTGATTTGTTTTTTTGCAAGATTTGCTTACCCTGCAAACAAAAAGTGTCATCTTGAATGAGTGTTTTTTCGATCCAAATAATTTCATTGTAAATATGACTGACCACCGTATTGTATTCATACGCAAGATGTTCTATCGTGTGGTATTCACACCAGTATTGTAGTGTCCAAAGGAGTTTGTTCTCTAATGGAATACGGCTAGGACGACCGCCAAACTTATGACGCATTGAATCGGCAATTCGAATAATGCCAAGTAATTGGAAAAATGTCCTCTTCGACACTCCAAAAAACTTTTTAAATTGACACGCACTTCGCCTAAGTGTTTTGGTAACTTCAGGAGAATACATAAATGAAAATTTTCAGTTAAAAATAAAAGGAATAAAGGAAAACACTAAAAAGAATAATAACAATAAAACGAAAGTTACGAAAGAGCAATCTGAAAAAAATTCCACAGATATATTACCATTATTTATCCTTCAATGATTTTAATATCTTTACACATTTTTTGATTTCTTTTGACATTTAATCAAAATTTCTTTTGCATACGTTGATAAAAGATTTTCTTGCCAATTTGTTGCATTGACATATTTCGTGAATAGTACGTCAAGTCCGCAACCGTAACACATTTGTTTGATTTCATCTTTTGTAAAACGTTTGTCCCGCACAATCAATTCAGTTGGTAACTGGTTTTGATTAGATTGAAATCGTTCTTTCCTGTACACGATTTGTGTTTCTTTATCAATCATATAATAGTCAGGATCAAATACGTTGCCGGTTTTTTCCATTGTTCCGCTTGGCGGTAAGTTCAATAATTCATCAGGATTTTTAGATACGGTAAACCATCGTTTTGCCTGTGCTTTTGTCGAACAATAATTCATCACCGACATCAACGCCGTACCGCCGGAAATCAAGTGTTGAAAAATATTCGTTATTATTTCTCTATTATCAGCATCATTCACGTAAGAACCAATAACATCATACAAACAAATCACCGCCTTTGCCTGACCAAGATTGATCGTTCGACAATCACCAACAATAAATTCAATACTGCTATTTTTCAGAATATTTGTTTTTGAAAGTTGTTCTTTTGCTTCTTTGATACGCTGCGAAGAATAATCAACCGCTTTAACACACATACCGGCTTTTGCAAGTCCAACCGCATGACGACCATTACCGCAACCAAAATCAATTACTGTATCATTAGGTTGAAGATTACATTCTTTGATAATAAACTCCACTTCAGAATCTGTGTGAGTTGCCCATGATTGTCTATTTGACATAATCATTCGCCCATAAGCTTGCTGAACAATTTTATCCGAAGCTTGAAGCATTTTTTCAATTTCTGTTTTTGTTAAAGATATTGGTTGTTGTTCTCTGAATGTAAACGCAAACCATTCCCAGCCTTCTTCCAATTGACCAAGTTTCCAATCGACACCGTCTGAAGTTACATTTTTAAGCATCGAATCAATATTAGAATGATCTACCAAAAATTCAGTATTGATTTTAGAATCATTACAGTCAACCAACAATTTTTTTTTATCACGATGAATATATGAAATCTGATCACTTCCAACATCAAGTAGTTCATTAACATGTTTTTTTATTATTGAGGGATCACATCGGCGTCTTGTTGCTTTTTCTAAAGCACGTATTGCGTATGGACTAGAACTAACCAATCCCCATGCAAAGTCATCAGAAAATCCCCAAATAGAATGCAAAATATTTTTTGCTACCTCTTGATTTCGATAATTGGTATGCACTACCAATTGTGTTACCCACGAAACTTTACCGCATCTTGGAATATTTAACCGAATTGCAATTGCATATCCTATCAATTCACCCTTATTGCGAGCCATATAAACAGCAGAATTAGGATTTTTAAGCCATTCACTTATTTTGTTCTTGGACAAACAAATACTTTTTCCAGGACGATGTGATGACTTCTTACTCCACTTACCATAATGAGCAGAAAAAAACACCGCACACTCCTCAAGCATTTTTTCATTATTGGACGAAAAACCGCCTAAATGCCATTCATAATCGTATTCTTCTTCTTTCATAATATTAAATTTACAATGAAACGTAAAATATCAGTTTTTGAGAAAATATAGAAATTTGTTTTTAGAGATTTCTCCCAATTAATTACATACGATTTTAATATCTTCATCTGTTAATCCGTATAATTCGTACACGAGTTGATCGATTTCGCGGTCGGTTTCGGTGATTTGTTGTTTTATATCTTGACATTGTAATTGATAATTTTTAAAAAATTCTTTCCATTCGAGTTGTCTATTTATTGGAATTATTATTTTTTGTTTTTTTAATTCTGAAATGAACTGTTTAAACTCTAATTTATCGAATTGAATAAGTTTTTTAGTGATTTTTATTTTGTCAAAATTATCTGTTAAACATTCAATAAAAGATTGACGTAACGATTTAATATTTTCATGTAACAATTGTATCTGATTGGCAAGTTTGACAAAAGGCTGCTTATGCGGAGTATCGCAAATTGGAACCATTGATAATTCATTAACTCCAATATTTAAATAACCGCCAGCCATCGCAATCGAACTAAACGATTTAAAAAACCAAAATGAAATCAATTTACTGTTCAAAATTGTTAGCACGAATTTTAATATCTTTTCTTTACCCAGAATAATTGTTGTTGACTTTCCCGCAATATAGCAGCCTTTGTCATAAAATGCTTCAGGCGACAACGACATTCCCGCAACAATAATTTTCGATGATGCTGATTGAATATGCCGCGTTACGTTTATTGTTTTAATGTCATCTTCAAAAATAATTGGAGCATCATATTTGTCTTTGATATATTGTGTTTTACGATAATTCCACAAATTCGTGTATCTGTCAATTGTTCCAGTATTTACAAAACGTTTATAAGGTTTTTTTTGATTGTTAAATTCGACTATTTTCTCCTTGATTAGATACGCCTCGGCAACCGTAGAAGCACCATAAATGTAAGGCAAATATTCCCGTAAATTTGTGAATCGAGATATCTTTTGTAATAACAACTTTTCTTGCTGCGAAACAAAAAATTGATCCCAATACGATTCTTTTCTTAAAATTTGCGAATCAATAGTATTCGTACAATAAATGTTTTCAGGTGAACTCATTCGACAAACATTTATCCCGCCGTACGCTGCCTCATTTTCAAGAACAAAAATACATGGATAAACATTTGCCTCATCAAAAACTTTTACCTTAGAATAGTCTGTTATACTCAATAATTTTTTACAAGCTAACAATTGACGAATATTAACAGCATATTTTGATGCAACAAGTTTATTAGGCACAATCATTGATACCATGCCCTTATTCTTGACAAGTTGTGCCGCTCTTTCAATAAATATTACAAATAAATCCCAATTTCCAATTGCAGCTGAATAAAGTTGCGATAATACTTGACGCTCAGCCGGCTTGAATTTGACCATTGTTTCCGAATCAACATAAGGCGGATTTCCAACGACTACATCGAAACCGCCTTTCTCAAAAATTTTGGGGAACTCTTTGTGCCAGTCGAATGCTTTGACCGGATCAATTTTCAAATCGGAAATTAATGAAT
>JAITKS010000086.1 GCA_031278315.1 Planctomycetaceae bacterium
CACAGAGAACACAGAGAAATCAGATTTTGTAATTTTAGATTTTAAATTTAAGTAAATTACTAAAAAATATTTTAGCTGGGAACGCAGGCGTCCCGCCTGCATCTTTTTTGTACAAAAAACGCCTAAAGATGCGGTCGAGATGACCGCGTTCCCGAAAAAAATAAATTTTTCCGCGTAATTTAATTGCTTAAATCTTAAACCCTAAACTTCAAATCTCAAATCTTAAACTTTAAATCTCAAATCTTAAACCTTAAATCTTAAATTTCAAATCAACTTATTTTTCTTTTTTTAACTTTTGTGTTACAAAAATTCCATAGATACATTTACGTATATTGCCTTTTTAAAAATCGTTCCTATAATTTAAAAATGTTTCACAAAAGTTCGGAAACTTTTATGAAACATTTTTTTTGTGTTTTATGTTTTGTTTTTCCGTTTTTTAATCGAGAGATTTTCAATTGTGTACATGGTCTATTTGTTTCGTATTTTGAATTTCGGAGAGCAAAGCGTATTAATTGAAATCTGCTCGCCAATCAGGTAAATAGGTAGAGAAGTCACCGAAAATCAAGCGGCATTAACGTAAATTCACGAGAGAATAGTTTATCACGAGTGAGCATTTTCAAACCGCAAATTAACCCTTAACCCTATAAAATTAAAATGACCCAAATAAATGAAATTTATATTTGTGAATTGTGCGGCAACATAGTTGAAGTCGTTACACAAGGCGGCGGCAAGTTGAATTGTTGTAACAAAGAAATGACTCTAAAGGTCGAGAATACAGTCGACGCTGCAAAAGAAAAACATATTCCGGTTCTTACTATAAATGGAGATAATGCTGTCGTTCAAGTCGGTAGTATTGTTCATCCGATGGAAGATTCACACTTTATAACTTGGATAGAAATCCAGCAAGGTGATAAATTTCAACGTGTCCAATTAAAACCGAACATTGAACCGAAAGCTGTTTTCAGAATTGATCCTAATCTGCCGGTCGCAGCAAGAGAATATTGTAACAAACACGGATTGTGGAAAAGTTGATAAAAAATAACTTGCGATTTTGTCATTAAAAACGGTGTTTTCGTAAATTGTTCTGCTGAATTTTTAGAGAAGTATGTCCGAAATAAGTTTTAAGCTGCAGAATATAAATTTCGAATAGAATTGTATTATTTTGTGTGTTGCGTATTTAAGCATAATGTGCGGTTTTGTTAATCAAAAAGATACGTATATTTATTTTTTTTTACGTAAAGTATGAAATAAAAAAATGAAACTATGAGATTTCTTTATCGTGAAGTCAATATTATTCCATAAGTTACACGAAATTTAATAATTTTATTTTTTTTGGCGTGGTATTTGATCGATAAAGTAAATATAGAAACAGATACGTTGTCTGTTTTATTTACACTGTTCCTATTATGATTTTGCGGATAAAGTTTGTTTTTCTGGTAAAGAGGAATCGGACAATATTACTAAAAATTTAAGATGAGAACAGCTTAAAATTTTAACGTAGGAGAGAATTTAACAATGAAAAAGGTAATTTTGTTTTTGGCAGTTGTGTTTTTTTTGACGCCGTCTGCAGCATTTTCCGACATATCGTTAATGGAACTTTATGGTGTTAAACTTAAAGATCAGAGCGCAGACGGCGACATGTATAATTTGTACGGTATGCTAAATAACTATCTAGGACTAAATGATGATGAAAAGTATGCCAACAGTATAGATCTGTTCAATGAACGCGGAATTGATCCGACAACGCAGTGGATGACATCTGGTTCAACTTTAATTCAAGCGTTTAATCAATCGAGTTATTTGCATCAGGTTAATGTCCTTTCGAGTGAAGGCGTAGAAATCTGCAAGTTGTATGATCAATATAACGGCGGCAGTACTGGTGAAGAATATGCGCTTGAAGACGGTTTGATTCTTGATTTTCTGTTGTTACCGTACACAGTTAGAGAAGACGGCACGTATAATTATGCTTACGCATGGTCTTCGGATCCATCGAAAAATGCAAATGTCGGTGAAACATATTACAACGGTGATTTACTAGGTATCGGTGACGGAGGAATTCACATGATCGCATTTGACATAACAGATTTGTATAATGACAAGAAAGGCACATCATTTAATTCAGTTTACATGTTTGGTTTGGAAGATTTACCATACAATCAAAGTGATTTCGACTACAACGACATGGCAATTATTATGACAAATTTAACACCAACAGTAGCAACTCCAGAACCGGCAACTATGTTAATTTTACTTGCAGGCGGCGGATTAGTCTCGGCAAGATATTTAAGACGAAAGAGAAAATTATTGTAATCTAACAAAATCATAAATCATAACGATTATGTTGAATTTGAAAATTACAAAAATTTTAAGAATAGGAACACTTGGGACAGATAGTACATGAAATATGAGTTAAACAACTTTTAAATTGTGATAATAAGTAACATCTTATTATTTAATTTTCCATTTTGGAAATATTATGACAATTTAAAATAATGAATCGGCTCATATTGAAAATTCATTTTGTTGTATATGCGGTAAAAAAATAAATTGAATTTTCAGTGAGCTTATTTGTTACTTAACGGTAATTCAACTGTTTGTTGTCCCATGTGTCCTATTTTATTTATATACAATTCGTATTATGATTTTTAGCGGTTTGAAATCGTATAAAAATCTATAATGAAATTCGGTGATATAAGTGTTATTCATTAAAAAGCCTGCTTTCCGATAGATAAGCGATTGGCGATAATCGAAAAATAAAGAGTGAAAAGTTTAAAACTTTCTGGTAATAATATCATTTGTTTTTTTTCTTTACCGCATGAAAACATCATTTAATTATTCAGTATGATATTACATAGATATTACACTGATCATTTACAGATTTTTACCTGAATAGTTACAAAAATTCTACTGGATAGTAACCAAGATTTGAGAATTATTTTTTGTTTGAGTTGAAAAATTTTTGGAGGAATTGTGTTTAAGCGTGTACTTATAGCTAATCGCGGCGAGATTGCATTACGGGTGATACGTGCGTGCCGTGAATTAGGAATAGAGACAGTAGCAGTATTTAGCGAAGCAGATAAGGATGCAGCATATCTTGATTTAGCTGATTTGAAAATTTGTATAGGTTCATCTCGTTCAGCAGATTCTTATTTGAAGATCGATAGAATAATTAGTGCGTGTGAAATTTTTAGTGTTGATGCGGTTCATCCGGGTTATGGATTTCTTTCTGAGAATGCTCATTTTGCTGAAGTTTGTAAGAGTTGCAATTATGAATTTATTGGGCCGACGGCGGAGGCGATGTCTCTTTTGGGCGACAAGAATTCAGCGCGGGAGATTGCGGTTAAAGCTGGTGTCGAGTGTGTGCCGGGTTCGGATGGTTTAATCAAGTCGGAGTCTGAGGCGATTCGTTTTGCGGACAAAGTTGGATTTCCTGTTTTGATAAAGGCGTCAGCCGGCGGCGGCGGTCGAGGAATGAGAGTCGCTAAAGACAGAGAGCAACTATCGACCGCAATAAAGCAGGCATCGCAGGAAGCTCAAAATGCTTTTGGAAATGATGCAATTTATTTAGAGAAATTTATTGAGTTACCGCGTCATGTTGAGGTGCAGATTATTGCTGATAATTTTGGTAATGTTGTTCATTTGTGGGAAAGAGATTGTTCGATACAGCGCCGTCATCAGAAGTTAATAGAGGAATCGCCTGCTCCAAATTTGAAACAAAAAACGCGGGAGCAAATGTGTAGTGCAGCTGTAAAGTTAGTAAAAACAGCAGGTTATACGAATGCAGGAACGGTAGAATTTTTAGTTGATAAGGATGAAAAATTTTATTTTATCGAGATGAATGCGAGGATTCAGGTTGAGCATCCGGTAACGGAATTGATTACGGGGATTGATTTGATCAAAAATCAAATTTTGATTGCGGCGGGCAAGCGTTTATCTTTTAAGCAATCTGATGTGAAGCAATTTGGTCATGCGCTTGAGTGTAGGATTAATGCGGAGGATCCGGATCATAATTTTCGGCCGTGTCCGGGCAAAATTGATAGGTTAATTATTCCGGGCGGTTTTGGTGTGAGATTTGATTCGCATGTTTATGCCGGTTATACAGTGAGTCCGACGTATGATTCGATGGTTGGTAAACTTATTGTTCATCAGCCGACAAGAAGTGAAGCGATTAGTTCGATGCGCCGTTGTTTACGGGAGTTAGTTATTAGCGGCATAAAGACATCTGTACCGTTACAGCAAAGAATTTTAGACAGCAAAGAATTTCAAGCCGGCAATATCGATACAATATTCATCGAAAGAAAATTCATGAAAAAATAAAAACTCTGATAATATATCAATGAAATATTTGTTTGTGTAATATATCAGTGGAATATTTTTTTTATTAACCACAGAGAACACAGAGAACACAGAGGAAGAATATTTTGTAATTTTAGATTTTCAATTTAAGTGAATTACTAAAAAATATTTTAGCTGGGAACGCAGGCGTCCCGCCTGCATCTTTTTTGTACAAAAAACGCCTAAAGATGCGGTCGAGACGACCGCGATCCCGATCCCGACCGCGATCCCGATCCGCGATCCGCGATCCCGATACAATAAATTATTCCACAGAAATATTACCAAAATTTCATTGGTATATCGTTGGAATCGTTAAGATAAATTTTGTGCTTTTCTTTTTTACAGATTCCGTTTTTATTGTTCCCCCTAACTGCTGCATTATTTTCCACGTTTTGGGCAGACCAAATCCTAAACCGCGCCCGGCTTGCCGCCCCGAAAAATACGGACAAAAAATTAAATTTCGCGTCTCCGGCGAAATTCCTATCCCATTGTCCTCAACTGAAATCCTAATTGTATCAGCACTTTTATTCAAACCAATATAAATATATCCATCACCTTTTGACTCTAATCGCCCCCCAATATTCTCCGCTGCAATACTTTTCGATATTAAAGCCTCACGAGAATTATTACAAATAGCCGAAATAGCTACATGCAACTGCACTTGATCCGTCTCAATAAATAACGACTTAATCTTTGTTTCAAAAATTATTTCAATCGATAACCCGCTGCCAATCTCTTGTAATTTTAACTCTTGCTCGCTAACAATTTTATTTAACTCTTCAACTAAATCAAACCTGCTAACTACCGGTAAAGGCGGACGCGCAAAATACCTGATATCAGCAATCATCTCATACGCCCGCTTGACTTGAGCAATAATAACCGCCAGCTTCCGCTGATGCTCAACATTACCTATTTCACGAATCAAAAGCTGCGCATGCCCGCTTATTATCGCAAGCGGATTATTGATCTCATGACCGGCACCCGCTGCAAACTCGGCAAGCGCATCCAACTTCTGAATCTCCAATTCCGCATCAAACCTTTCACGCAACTCCTTGATAGATTTCCTACCGCTACATAAATCTGACCAAAAAACGTCATCGTCAATATCTATCTTAGCCTTAGAACTCGACTTCGCCCGCACAACACTTGCAAGGGGGGGCTTTTTAAGTTTGGTTGTTTTCATTATAATTCGCAAAAATTTATGCGCCCTTAGTGTAGTGGTAACACGATAGCTTCCCAAGCTGTAATTGAGGGTTCGATTCCCTTAGGGCGCTTAATTCTTATGGTAACTTCTAAAAACTAATATTAAGAGGAACGCAGGCGTCTCGCCTGCACTTTTTTTGTACCAAAAACGCCTAAAGATGCGGTCGAGACGACCGCGTTCCTTCTATACTTTTCACACTTTAAATTTCGGTATTCGTTTTAAACGAAAACCGCAATTTAAAGTGCGAGGAGTATATTTCACAAATACATTAACATTACTTTTTACTTTTTATCCATCACACAACTTACTCCGCCTGCTGCTGGTAAATAAGCTTCCATAGTGTAATCCGCAACCATCCTGTGCGCACTAAATCTCCACGCTAACGTACTAATTGAATTTTTCATTCTCTTGATCCACTTCGCCGGTAAACCATACTCGTCTGTCTCATAATATAACGGAATTACTTCATGCTCTAATACGTCAAACAAACTCTCGGTATCCCGCTTGTCGGTAATTTTGTCATCGACATGACTCGTTCCATTTCCAATCGCAAAACCATTCGACCCGTCATACGCTTCCGCCCACCATCCGTCTAGTATCGATAAATTCAACGCCCCATTCAACACTGCTTTCATCCCACTCGTCCCCGATGCTTCCAACGGCCGTCTCGGATTATTCAACCAAACATCAACCCCCTGAATCATGTGCCTACAAACGTTAATATCATAATCCTCAATAAACACAAACCGATTCGCAAACATTGGATCATTGCGTAAATTCGCAATAGTCTGAATAAATTCTTTCCCTGGATTGTCCGCCGGATGCGCCTTGCCCGCAAACACAAATTGAACCGGTCTTTCCAAATCATTACAAATTTTGGCCATCCGATCAAGCTGATTCAAAACAAGCGTCGCCCTCTTATAAGTTGCAAAACGCCGTCCAAATCCGATCGTTAAAATCTGCGGATCAAGAACCGTTCTCGCCCTCTCAATTACATCATCTGCCTCGCCCCGCCGCCTACATTGCCTGCTTACCCTCCGCCTAACAAACGCGATCAATAAATTTTTTAGAGCGTTATGCGTCTCCCATAATTCCCCCGCATCTATGTTGTGTATGGGGTCCCATTCGCGCGGGTCAAACGATTCCTGCGACCAACTCGGCGGAAGATGCCTCTCAAATAACGTGTTTATCTGCCACGCCATCCAACTCGGAACATGCACTCCATTAGTAATATGACCAATCGGAACTTTCTCTTCCGGTAAATTCGGCCACAAACAATGCCACATTTTTCTCGACACAACCCCATGCAACGATGCAACCGCATTAGCAAATCGAGACATCTTACACCCCAAAACAGTCATACAAAACGGCTCACCCTGATTAGCCGTATTAACCCGCCCCAAAGACATCAAATGACTATGATCAATCCCTAACTCGTCCCGTAACGGTCCAAGATGCTCCTCAATCAAATTACTGTCAAATCTGTCATGCCCCGCTGGAACCGGCGTGTGCGTTGTAAAAACAGTCATCTGAGCAACATCCGACGCTGCGTCATGAAAATTCAAACCGTCGTCATGCATCCTTTGTCGAATTGCTTCAAGCGTTGCAAATGCGTTATGCCCCTCGTTCAAATGATAAACACCCGGTGCAATTCCTAACGCCTTTAAGACACGAATCCCGCCAATCCCCGACACGATCTCTTGCCTTATTCTTGTACGATTATCACCTCCGTAAAGTCTGCTTGTCAGCTCCCTGTCGTTTGGTTGATTTTCTTCAATATCGGTGTCTAACAAATAAAGCGGTACTCTGCCAACATTCATTTTTCGTACCTTTGCATAAATCGTTCCAGTACGAGTTTTAATCGATACCATGATTTTATTACCATTCGTGTCAACAGCAGGCTCTAGAGGTAAATATTCAACCATCGTGTCAAGATATTCTTCCTCTTGCCAACCGTTAATATTTAATTGCTGCTTGAAATATCCTTGATTGTAGAATAACCCAATAGCAACCAGCGGTACACCTAATCCGCTCGCACTCTTTATATGGTCGCCCGATAAAACACCTAAACCGCCCGAATAAATCGGCACCGATTCATGGACTCCAAACTCAAGCGAAAAATAAGCAACCGGCCGCGAACCAAGAACCCCAACATTCTGAGTCGCCCATCGCGTGCGCGTATTCATGTATTCGTTCATTCGCCTATACGCTTGATCAATCCGCGTGTAAAGAACTAACTCGGCAGCTCGGACTTCAAGACGCTCCGGCGTAAATTCACGCAAAAGCGCAATCGGATTATGACCAAGTTGACGCCATCTGATCGGATCAAGAGAACGAAATAAATTGATGACCTCAGGATGCCAACTCCACCAAAGATTACTCGCTAACGCCATACACTTATTGTAAAGACCCTGCGGAGTAATTCCTGATATCTTACCGGTTGCCCCTGATATAGATGAATTTTTATTTGATTCGGTACTCGTACTCATTTTATTAAGAGTAAATGGTTACTGTTGATTGTTATTATACTCTCCACTCCTGAAAATTCATTTTTCGTTACAATAAATAAACCGAATATTATATTTGTAATACAATGACCGGCAGTTAAACCAAAAATTAAAGTGAGAGCAATATATTTCAAAAAAGTCTGGTGAAAATGTAACAAACAACTATCAAAAACTGTTTAATGCTGCCAATAACACTAATACCAAACTAATCGCAAAAACAAAGGGAAAGAATTGTACATGAAAATAAAACCATTACAACAACCCTGACTAAAATATTTGTAATATACCAGACAGAATTTTTTGGTTTCTATTTTTTTATTAACCACAGAGGTCACAAAGAACACAGAGATTTTGTTTTTTTGACAAGATAAAATAACGGTTAGCGGCAGCGGTTAGCGGTTAGTTCGCATGCGGAAATTATCACGGATTATAAGTTCGAATCGATAATCACTATTATTGATATTTCTTTTTTGGTACTAGTTGTCAATTTGTAACTATTCAGTAGAATAATTTTTGTAATTCGTACTATATCAGTGGAATTTTTGCATCACCGTTATACGCGGTAATTTTAATACAGAAGAATAAATTTTGTAATATACTCATTGTACTTTAAAATTCGGTTTTATTTTTTGTAACGAAAAAGATGACCATTCACGCATAAAATAAAATCGCCCTTTCAGGGCTGGTTTTGTTTAAAACAAATACCGAATTTTCAAGTATGAATAGTATATATTACTATTTTTTTATATCTCAATAGAATTTTATGAAAATTATTGTTTCAAAATTATGTTTTTCGTTTGATCGTTTTTTTATAACAAAAACGATTTTATTTTTGACTCTTTTGCTCGTTTCTAGTCTAACTTCATGGGCAGACCTTTCAATGACAACCGCAATAGATCGCGCTAATATTTATAAAGGTGAACGAATCACTTATCACATCATACTCACAGATTCAAAACAGATCGATAGTTCAATCGAACCTGATTTAAGTAACTACACAGATTTTGATATTCGTACTTTACCTAAACAAATGTCTAATAATTCCGGCAACTCAGTTCAAGTAATTATAAACGGACAAGTGGTACGCCAAGAATCCTCAACACAATCCAGATCAATCTTTACTTATGAACTGACCCCTAAACGTGAAGGTCAATTGATAATCCCCGCACCAACTGTTTTTTCTAACGGACATAAAATAGCTCCGAATTCTGCTAAAGTATTAGATAAATCAGCAACATGTAATGCCGACGGCTCTTTTCCAATTACAGTTCGATCCCCCGACGAACAAGATATAGTTAAAATGCGGATAGAAACAGATCGCCGGAGACTCTATCCTTTTCAGCCTTTTCAAATAACTCTTGTTGTACAAGTTAAATCACTTCCTCCGGCAGTTTTACAGGCTAATACCAGCCCGATAGCAGTTCTTCGTGAACCGCCTAACATAAAAATCGATTGGGCAAATGATAACTCACTACAAAAAGGACTTCGTCCCGCATTGCCGCTAAACGAATGGTTATATTCAATCCGTGCACCAAGATCACAAAAAGGTTTCGCAATTAATGAATACGCAACACGCGGAATTGATTTCGACGATGATCTGTTCGGTCCCGGCACATCCGGCGGATTCGGAAATATTATGAACGAAATGATTCGCGGACGACTCCTGCAATTCGCACCAACCCCAAAAGAAATCGTCACTAATAATGCAAACGGAACTAAAATAACATATTGGGAATATCGCTTTACCCGCAAATTTATAGCCGAAGAACTCGGTAACTACAATTTCGATGCGATTCTAAAAGGTAATTTCGTAGTTGAAAATAAAAACAGCCGAGAAGGTGCAAGCTTGCAGCGAATTTATGCAATCGCACCCGAAGTGTTAGTCAATGTGGTCGATGTTCCCCTCACAAATAGACCCGAAAATTATGTCGGTGCATTCGGAAAATTCGACTTGATTACAGATATCCAACCCAGAAAAGCTAAACGCGGCGAACCAATGACCTTGACCCTAAAATTAATCGGCGAAGGCTCAACCGGAAACGTTACACCCCCAGACTTGACAACAAATCAAGAAGTTACTAATAACTTCAAAATACATTCGCCAACCGAAGAAGGTGATAATAACTCCTGTACTTTTACATATCCGATTCGCGCAACACAATCAGGAACAATCGTTTTTCCCTCTTTACCGATTTCATATTTCGATGTCCAAAGTGAACAATTTGTAACACTAAACAGCAAACCAATTAGTTTAGAAATCACAGATTCAGAACAACTCAACGGCGAGTTCTCTTTTAGTAAAAATAATTCTGCTATCAATAATTTTGAACGTTCAGAACACGGCTTACTCGCAAATATGACAGAAAATTCTGATATAGTTAATCAATCTGTAAATTACTCCCGCTGGATAATGTTGAATATCATCCTGACTTTGACCTACCTGAGCTTCCAACTAATTTTATTTCTCCGATGCCGTCTCGGCGCAGACCCGCAACGCCGTCGCCGATTAGGTGCAATTAGCCGCATTAAAACTAGATTTAACCGCATTCAACAAAATCTTAAAAATAACAATTTACCCGAAGCCGTAATACAATACGGTAACGAATTACAAAACTCACTGTTCGGTTATATCGCCGACCTGAGTTGCGTTTCTGAACACGGAATGACAACAAAAGACGCATACTCAAAATATATCGAACTCGGCGGCGAAAAAGAACAAGCTGAACTCTTACGCAAAGTCCTAGAAATTCTCGACAGCGCAAAATACGGCGGATTAGATTTGAAATCTTTAGACGACTTAATCATATCAATCGAAAATATACTCGCTCACCCAATTAACATAAAAGATATCTCAGTGGTTAGTGGTTAGTGGTCAGTGGTTAGTTCGCATGCAGAAATTTAGCACGGATTCTAAATTCGAATCATTACATTCCTAGTAATATAATTTATTGTTGCCTGGAACGCGGTCGTCTCGACCGCATCTTTAGGCGTTTTTTGTACCAAAAAGATGCAGGCGGGACGCCTGCGTTCCCAGCTAAAATATTTTTTAGTAATTAACTTAAATTTAAAATCTAAAATTACAAAATCTAAAATTACAAAATCTGATTTCTCTGATTTCTC
>JAITKS010000087.1 GCA_031278315.1 Planctomycetaceae bacterium
AGAAAATACGCTTTAAGAGTAGAAAGAAAAAGACTCTTGCCAAAACGACGAGGACGACTAAGAAAATAAGGCGAATCTATATTAGCAAGTTGATAGATGTACGATGTTTTATCAACATAAACATATTCACGTAAACGTAATTTTTCAAAATCTTGTATGCCTATCGGTAACTTTCTGTTATTGGACATTATGAGTTCCTTTCGAGAAATTCCGCCTGATATATTACGTTTTTTAATTTGTCAACATTGCAGTAAAAAGCAGTAAAAACAGGTTTGCTGCAAAGTACACAACTCAAAAAAAACAATCTATAACAGGATAGAATTAAAATATTGGTAATATCTTTTATTCTATTTCACATCCGAAAATTTCTTTGTTGCCTAGTATTGTTAGTCCGCGTTCTTTTATTTTTTCAATCGCTAAATCCGGATTGTTAAATCTAAAAATACTGACCGATGTTACAATCGTTGAATCATTTTCAACTTTTGAAATTGCCGGCACAAGCGAAAATCCATACATGTATTCAATATTTAATTTTGCGTCATCCATCGCTTCTAAAATATTTGCTAAACCTCCGGGTTTATGCTCAACCGAAATAGCAATAACCTCCGAGACCTTCACAATGACATCATGACTTTCAAATTCTGCTTTCGCACGCTGCCACTCTTTAACAAGTAACCGCAATATTCCAAATTGCTCCGTGTCAGCAAGAGCCATCGTCTCTATGTTTATTCCGCAATCAGCAAGTATCCTACAAGCTCGGCTAACATTGCCCGGCTTGTTCTCAAGAAATACAGATAGTTGTTTAAGTTTCTTTGACATAAATTTTATTATAAATATTCAGTTAAATTTTTAGTTTTAGTTTTTAGTAATATAACAATAACAAACGAAAATTTCTGTTGAGACACAATGCTTTGCATCTCTAATTTTCAATTTTCAATTTTCCATGTTTCCTTTCAATGAGTTTTCAGAAGTTGTTTTAATTTCTAATCGGCATATTGTAATAAATGAGATAATCGAATTTGTTCTAATTTATCAGCAAAGCCGCCGTCTTTGCCCGCCATTTGATAATACGGAATGTCTTTCATTACAATACCATCAACATTGCTTCCGGTACTAACTAATTTTCTATATACATCTTCCATCGCAGCTAAAACGGTCTCGCCTTGTCTTACACATAACAATACTGAATCAGTACTTGCAGCCATTAACAATGATTCCGCTGCATGAGTTACCGGCGGAACAACTACTAAAATTAAGGAAAAATCACGTTCTAAAAAATCAAGTAAGTCGCGGAAATTTCTGTCTCCTAGTAACTCATACGGAGAGACATCAAGATTTCCTGCCGATAGAAAATGTAAATTAGAATCTTTTGTGTCCATTACAATTGCCTCGCCGACTCTATTTCGTAAAGATAAAACATCTGCTAAACCAATTCCTGCTTCCTCATTTCCGAACAATAGATGTAATCGTCCAACTCTCATGTCACCATCAATTAATAGTACTCTTCCGGTTCTCATTTGTGCCATTGCAACCGCAACTTGAACCGCTAGAAACGTTTTTCCGTCATCCGAAGAGACACTCGCAATTGATATAGTTCTACATGTTCTGAAAGGGTCGCTTAGCAATAAATGTGTACACCAGCTGTGAACGGTTTCACGATATCTCGCTAATCTTTTTCTGAAACTTGCGCCTTGTACCCATGCGACCGGCGGCTCCATGATTTCACCAATAATAATATCTGGACAAGCGCGGCGAATCTGCGAAACATGATACAATCGCGGTTTCGACCGTTCCCATACAATACCTAAAACGGCAGGAAAAACTAAAAACGCCATTGCCCCAAACGACGCAAAAACAATACGCTTTTTTGTTCTTGGCATCGGCGGAGGTGTCGCTTGTTCTAATAGCTCTACTTGACTCGGTGAACTCAAATCTGCCTTGACTGCAATAAGACGTTCATGAAGAATATCCAAAACATTATTTACACGTTTAAGCTGCAATTGCTGAAACGACGCATCCGTTACTTCAACCGTCCGCCCTTTGATATTCTTAATCTGCTCGTTATATTTCTCTTGCAGCGACGCTACCAGATTTTCTTCCCGCTTGATTGCTTTTTCTAATTCGTAAATATCATTGTCGGCTTGTGCGCGTAGTACAATACTCATTTCGTATTCCTTCTTGGCAGCAAGATTAAGTTTAAGCCGTGTTATTTCATCGTCGTACATTTTACTTTGTTTTGCCAACGCTTGTATTTGCGGCGATTCACTACTGTTAGGATTTTCTTTGAGTTTCGCCAATTTGTCTTCAACTGCTGATTTCTTTTGAGTCAAAACTAACACTGCCGGCTCACTGTTTATAGCCATTTCGAGCATTGCCTGCGGGACTTTTCTATCAGGATTTGAAATCATTTCTTGTAACATTTTCAACTCTGCCGTCAGAGAAACCAGTTGTGATTCGTGCATATAAATATCACGTTTTAAAGATTCTCCCGGTACAAATAAACCGCTGCCTTCGTTAGCCATTCCCATTACGGCATCTTTCGACGCCGCACTTTCCATCCTTCTACGAATCTCATCTTCAAGACTCGTTGCAGTTGCCGATTGCCGATTTATTTCTGTATTCAGTTGAAAGATTAAATCGTTATTCCATTTTTTTGTATTTGTAATATGAACATTCAAATACGCATCGACTACACTATTTACGATATTAGCAGCGTCTTCAGCAGCTTCGGCAGCTATCGAAATCGTGAAATATTCTGACTTCGCAAGTCTCTGTAACAATAATTGTTTTGTAAGCCAATCGACACGGTCTTTTTCTCTGGTGATACAAGCAAGCTGCGCAATCTTTGGATTTTCAAGAGCCTTCTTGATAATTACCGGACTACGTATAAGCGCAAATTGTGTCTGAACGAAATTATCATATTCAATATTTTCATCTGTCGTACGGATTATTTTTTGCTTATTGGTATGAATCTGAATCCATGCGGTCGCCTCGTATTTTATCGGGAAAGAAAACCAGAGCATACCAAATGCAATTACACTAAGAATTAATCCCGAAGGTAATGTCCATTTCCAATTTCTTTTCAATCCCGAAAATAACATCAGAATCAAAATTTGCGGTGTCGTTCTCGCCATTTCTATTCCATCCATAATCTGGCGGCGTGAACTAATCGGTTCCCCCAATTGCTGCTGCATGAAATCGTTGGAATAATATCCTTGCTGAGGCATACTCTGACCGCTCACCATGATATTAGAAATATTCGGCTGCTGATAAGTTTGATTAGATTGTTCTGGTATCTGAGACATCTAGCATCTCCTATTTATTTTACTTTTTGTAATTTCTAAAAATTCATAATTTTTAAACTACATTTTTAAACTACACGTTATTGAATTTCGATTAAAACCGCCCTCCAATTACATATCGAAAAGCAGATTTTTTAACGTCACCAAAATTCATAATACAATATACGATTTTTACAATTTGATTTTTTACAATTTGATATTTTGCAATTTGATTTTTTATATGTTTACGCGTTTAAAAACTTTATCCATAAAAAACAGGAACAACATAAATATTACTGCTACAACTATGATCATTGTGTATCCTGCGATTTCGTCGGCGAAAACATTTACTCTTTCTTTTGGTACGAATTGAGCGAGGAAATTTCGATGGTGCAATAATAAAATTCCGGTCATTGTGATTCTTGATGCGTTTATAAACATTGCCAGCGGAGCAGCGATCAACATAACGATTAAATTTTGCCACCAAGGTTTTCGCATAAACAAAACGGCGGCGGTTGCAATAGCAAAAACGCTAATCAAAAAACGTATTCCGCTGCACGCCGCTTCAACGTTGAGAATTTCGCCCTTAACACGAATAATATTATTTATTGCGATAGCTGGTTCACCTAAAATTTGCAATAAAACCGCTGCGAAACGGGCGGCATAAAGTTGCAGATTGTGTTTCATTATCACGTCAATACTGTATGGAAGTTGAAACATGAAAAGTAAAAAACACAACGACGGTAACGCCCAAAGAAATACTCGTGTGCCGTAAAAAAACCATACGATCCCAATCACCCATAAAAACAATGACCACTCTTCAAGAGCTTCCATATAATACCAACTTGCTATACTTCGTATAGTTATACATAAAATTATCGGTATTAAAGCAATCCAGCATAATCGGTATCGTGTACCAGGGTAGGAATCTAATCGTGAATAAAGAAATATCGCCGTTAATGGAATAACAAAAAATCCGTGACTGTAATCGACATTGTTAATCCAATCGTAAACGATCTGTTCTAATGCCATATAATACGAATAAACCGTAAGAGGTAAAATCACGAATAACAAAAATCCTAATCGCAATCTTTCAAACGGTGCATCGATTGGCAGAAGATATTTTTTGATCGAAATAGACGACGGTTTCATCGTTTCTGTCGGTGTTGATGATTGTTTTGGTTGAATCGTGTGCATCGTCTGCATCGATAGATTATTACCGTCACCGATAATTTGAGATTGGTAATTTTCGCTCGTGTTGTTTGGACTATTAGAATTATCTAGTGCGAATTTTCCGCCGATATTTTTGGTTTGAGTTTCTTTGTGTTCAGATTGTTTTATATCGAATTTCGATCCAGCCGGAGTTCCAGATATTGCCGGCACCGTTGAATTTACAGTATAGTTAGTATGAGTTCCGTTGAATCTCTCGCCGCGATTTTTCGGCAATTGATTATTAGGCGGAACAGGCGTTTCAATACCAAAACGATTTTGAGACAAATTATTAGTAGGAACGTTATTGGGCGAGGCTGTAGAATTGACCGTGTCGATCTTGTTGATCGTGTTGACCGAATTATCCGAATGAGGAGCATCCGAATGAGGAGTATCCGACTGGGGAGATTGATCGGCTTGATCTGCGGCTTGATCAGGATTTATTGGTATATCGAATCGTCCTGATTTATTTGAACCGACTGTATTTTTTTTGTTTTTGTCCGGCATCTTTAATTCCTTTTTCTATTCTTCGTGATTGAGTTTGTGATGATTAAATTTGTAATTATGTTAATTTGTATTGAAATATTATTGAAGTATTGTAGTAATATTTTGACTTGCTCTCAATTGAATTTTCAACAATCTTTTAGTTGTATTGAAAATCAAAAATCGAATTTTAATGTGCAGATTATAATGAAAACATTCAATTGAGATATTATAAATTGTTTCTTAAATATGTCTCATACTATGAATTTCGTTTAAATCGTATTATTTGTTTTGTGGAAAAACTACGTTTATTATAGTTGCGAATTTTGATTCTGCCAAGTTTACCCATGTAGAATTTTCAAAATATCCTGAAAACTTTTACTGTTGATAAAATTCAATTTAATTTATTTACTTCTCATATTATGGAGTTATGTTGACCGAATAATGTAAATAAATTATGTAATTTGTGTAATGGATTAATTGTATCAAAAAATCTATTTGTAACGTTTACGCATGTTATATGATTTTGAATTGTTGTTACAATTCGTATAAAACGTATTATCGTGAAATTCTAAAAATAAATTTTACATGAGATTTTTAGACTGAATAAACAAAATTTTCATAATTAAGAAATTTGTAATATATCAGTGTAATAATTTATTGTTGCCGGGATCGCGGTCGTCTCGACCGCATCTTTAGGCGTTTTTTGTACAAAAAAGATGCAGGCGGGACGCCTGCGTTCCCGCCTAAAATATTTTTTAGTAATTCACTTAAATTTAAAATCTAAAATTACAAAAT
>JAITKS010000088.1 GCA_031278315.1 Planctomycetaceae bacterium
CGCGGTTGTCTCGACCGCATCTTTAGGCGTTTTTTGTACAAAAAAGATGCAGGCGGGACGCCTGCGTTCCCGCCGGCTAAAATATTTTTTAGTAATTCACTTAAATTTAAAATCTAAAATTACAAAATCATCTTTCTCTGTGTTCTCTGTGTCCTCTGTGGTTAATAAAAAACAAAATAAGATTAGTTACAAAAGAACTAAAAAATACGCCCCATAATTATTGTTACGATATTTTAACAATGCACAAAAAAACACTCCGGTCCACAATAATATTATTTATCGGAGCATGATAAACTAATATTGTGCCGGAGCGCGAAAAATGTGTCGAAAAATAGAAAGAAAATTATGAACGCTTTTAATTAAATTGTCCGCTCTTTAATAATCTCGGTTCGGCCCGCCTGCTTACCTAATATTGGAAAGCAGGCTTTTTAATAAATATAAGTACCGCCGAAATTCATTGTAAGAGCCGACAATTTAATTTGTATTTTTACTAACTTCTGCCCCCGCGAGGAACTTGCTGCTTGGGCTGTTTAGACGGTTTAAGTTGATTTTCTTTTTTGTCTTCGTCTTTCTTATTTACGTCTCTCTTGTTACGGTTTGGGTTTGGTTTGTTTGCTTCAGGCTTATCAAAACGTTTTTTGTCTGCATCTTTAGCCTTTGCAATATCGCCGCGTTTACCTCCCAAAGGCGGACGCCGTAATTCACCTTGACGCGGTTCACCCTTACGCGGTTCACCTTTACGAACATCTCTTTGTGCTAACTGTCCTTTGTCACCTTTGCGAATGTCACCCTTACGAACATTTTTTTGTGCTAACTGCCCTTTGTCACCTTTGCGAAAATCTCTTTGCGGAGGCTGTCCCTTTTCACCTCGCGGAGCTTTCTTTGGCGGAGCTTGAGCAAAATCTTTGTCGTGAAAACCTTTTTCGTGAAAACCTTTTTCGTGAAAACCTCTTTCGTGAAAACCTTTTTCGTGAAAGCCTCTGTGTGGTGCAAATCCCCATTCAGGTTTATGAAAATCTTGTCTTACTTGATAATGCTCTTGTCTTAAATTCCATTGGTAAATAGAGGGTGAACGTTTTTTGGATATGCCGTTATAATTGTTACGAAAATTCTTTTTTGGATTACGTCCTTCGGTGTATTTTTCGTTACGATTAAATTTCTGTTTACCAGTTTGTTTTCTTTTATCAAATTTATCTCTAGCAGCGATACCGTCTTTGAATCCGCGTTCGTAAGCTGATTCAATTTGTTGTGTAAAGTCTGCAATTGAGTTTTTTTGCCATTTTGTTTGCTCATCGTTACTTTGCCGTCCCCGTGCCGGTTGAGCATTGACAAATCCGGAACAGAAAATACAAATTACCGTTCCTAAACATATTGTTAAAATAAGTTTTCCAGTTTTCATTTTTAATCTCCTAGTAATAGGTTGATTAGTTCATTAACTCACACATTTATAGTCCATGTTTGTCAATGTATGAATCAATGACCTTCAAAAAATAATTTTTGGTTAATCAACATTTGATTTATATCTTGCTTACATTTTATTATTCAACAAATTAAAGCCGTAAAAAAATACTTTCAAATTAGTAATTAAGCAGCAATAAATCGAAAATAAAAAACATAAACCGTTTAAAATAATTTAATCAAAGTGTTGATACGAAATTAACGATCTACATTGAATCGAAGATCATCATTTATATCGTAAAGTTGAAATAACTCTAAAGATCGTTGCCAATCCCTTCTCAAGAATTACGACATGAGACCTATAAACCAAAATTTACCGATCTAGTTTTCCAAAAAAAAGAATATTTTTATATTTTTGTACAAAAATTCAAATTTCGGTAATATATCAGTGAAATTTTTTTTATTAACCACAGAGAACACAGAGAACACAGAGAAATCAGATTTTGTAATTTTAGATTTTAAATTTAAGTGAATTACTAAAAACTATACTTTTCACACTTTAAATTTCGGTATTCGTTTTCGTTACAAAAACTAAAACCGAATTTTAAAGTGTAATTGGTATATTACAAAATTTGTCCGTTTCAATTACCGTTTTTATTTAAAACGATCAACGGCATTAATTATATCAATAGCAGACGGCGGACAACCGGCGGCATTATATTCACAGCCTTTTGTACAATCTCCGATTCCTATACCAGCTGATTTTACGTTACGAAAACCTTGACCGATTTTAATCGATTTATGCGTCTTTTTATTAAAATTTTTAATTCCGATTTTGTTAAGTGCGAAAATCAGAGTTGCATAACATGCCGAACATGCATTACGTTCATCTATTAATTGTGTCAATTCTTTTACAATTCGGCTTTGATTTTGGTTTGACACTTTAGGCCGATTTTCTTTCTGTAATTCATAAATTTTTGTATTTGAATTATACAGATTCCCGACTCCATATTCTTTTGCGCAACGAATATATTCAATTTCCTCCGGTAAATATCCGAGTAATCTTGCACAATACGAGTCGAGTAATACGGGATCGCTGCCAATTAAAATCCGATTTGCTGCAACAGGATTACCGCCTTCTTCAAAAGTTGGATCGCCGCATATTCCGTCGATAACATGCAAGTTAGGCTTTAGAATTGTATTCAATACTGCTATCGGTTTGTGTAAACCGATATTGTGATAATGACGTTTCTCACTGTCTGGAATACAACCTTTCAAATTTTTCAGACAACATGTAATTTTAGTTTGACAATGCCCCTTTAGAACAGGTACATTTATCAGAAAATCAGATTCAAGAATTGTTACACAAACGCCGAGTTCTAATCCGTGTGCGTTTTTTTTGATAATTTTATCTTTTTTCGTATCAATAAATTTTATTCCGTAACGTTTTATCAGCGTATCATATCCGCAACATGAAATTGAACGGTCTGTTTTTTCGCCGACCCATGAGCCTTCCGCAATTACTAATTTTGTTATCCCGAAATCTTGCAAGAAACGAATTATACCTTCAACAATTTCAGGATGAGTTGTTGCTCCTTCATAAGCAGGTTTGGCAACAACAAGATTAGGTTTAATGACAACATTCATATCACGCCGCAATTGTTTCTCAACTGAAACAGATTGAAGCAGTTTATATGTCATGTCTAATTTTTCCGTACCGTAAATAATATTGATCATTGCATTACCTAAACAAATTCCGCCGGTAAATTTTGCCGGGAAATATTGCCAATTTTCGTTTATTGTAATATATCAGCGGAATTTTTGTTACAATAATTTGTCGGGTTTTAATTTGTTCTGCTTTTTTTTATTAACCACAGAGGACACAGAGGATACAGAGAAAGATGATTTTGTAATTGGTATATATTTTTTCCGTAGGATGCCGCCCTACGCTAATGCTGATTGCCCTTTCAGGGCGGGTTTAGTTTAAAACGAAAACCGAAATTTAAAGTGTGAAAAGTATATATCAGCGGAATAATTTTTTTCGTTTTTTTTGTTGTTTACGAATTTTAAATTATCAATCACATATCTGTTACGTCCCGCAAGGACGGCACTTTATTAACCGTATGCTTTAGCTTACGGTTTATCAATCACATATATTACGAAAATTCTAAACTAATCCCCAATGTTTTCTTAAAAACCATTCTGTACACATTACTAATACAAATAATAATAAAAACAGCCAGCCGTCGTACAATGTTTTTGAAGTTTCTCTTTTCTCGATAAAATCGTTGGTTTTTTTAAGTAAATCTTCTAATAAAGAATTTAATTGCTCTGGTGCTATACTTCGTCCTCCCGTTGTTGCTGATATGTTGTCTAAAAGATTCGGATACGCTATCGGATTGTCAAGTTCCAAATTTTGATCTTGTACCATAAATCTCGCTATCGCTGCGTCATTTTGAATAGAGTCATTCAACGAATCTCTGTCAATTTTAACCTCGATTTTATAATCACCAGCGGTTTCCGTTGCCCGAAATGAACCTGTCTGAATACCATTTTCATCCAATATAACTACATTGCGTTTAGAACCGTCTGGATGATATACCGCCGCACTTGCTTTAAATTTTTTTATATCGTTTCCTTTGGCAGATTTCAAATGAACTTGAAATTTTGCAGGTTCTCCCGGCAATAAACGTACATTTTCCATCGTAATATAACAATCATTTTCAAAAACATCGTCCATTTTTGCCAGCCATAAAATGACATGTCTCCAAAATAATTTATGTACTTCAGTAAATCCTGCTAGTTTCCATCTGAATGTTGTGTCTCCAGCAAAGGCTAACACTCGTCCCATTCCGAATAATTGCGATACTAATAAACGCTCACCATTTTCACCAGCTGCAATTAACGTTGCACCCGGTTTTATTTGGTCAAACCGATTCGCCCCTTGTAAAGGCGGCAGCGATCTCCAAAGCTGCTCATTTTTCGACGTAGTTGTTTCCATTCTCATTATATAATGTGCTATTAAATTACTTCCAACTTTACCGTCTGCACCTACCGGTAACATTTGGATTTTATTCCAATAATGTAAGTCTCTGCGAATAGAAGAGTCCGGCAATTGTCTATCAACACTGCGCATTACTACAGGCGAAATTGCAGCTAACGGCGTGTCCGCATAACCGCCGGAACCAAAAGTATTAAATCCGCCAAGCATAATTAATCCGCACCCTTCACGAACTCTGTTTGCCAGCGCTTGCAGCTCTTCCGGCTTGAACGCTTTCGAGTCGAGATTGTCAAGTATGTACACGTTATACGCACCTTTCGCAAAAGCAGTATTCACCCATGAATCACGTTCCTGCGTTGCACGCTCCAAACGTTCCAAAAATGTTCCCCCCTTATCAGCAACCTTGACCTTGCCGACTCTGACATCAAGATACATTACATTTATATCCGTCGATTCATCCAACGATTGTTTAAGCGGAGCTTGATCAAAATGACGCTCGCCTTGAATAAATAATACTTTCAATCCGCCGTCTATTACACGCACGAAATTACTTTGCGTATTATTCATATCAACAAGTTCCTTGTCCTGCGCCGGAATGTTTATCGTATATTTGAAATAACCCGTACTCTCCGGTACATACGATAACTTGTACGAAACAAGTTGATCATCACTAGAAGTCTGAATAGATTTCTCATCAACAACTGTCATCTTACCTTTATCATCTTCAAACAAAAGCTGCACCGGAATAGGCATATTCGCATATCCTGTAATTCGGATCATGCCGTTTACATGCAATTCATTTTTGACAAATACTTTGTCATTTGCGTGCATGTCATTAATCGAAATATCACGCAGATCAATATTACCGCTTGCATTTCCGAGCCGTACAGAATAAAGGTTAATTCCGGCATCTCTCATTCTTGTTGCGGCATTGTGCGGTAAAGTATCCCGCGGCGGACGCGTACGCTGACTGCCGTCTGTAAGAATTAACATGCCTAAAACCCGCTTGCCGATAAATTGCTCTCTCGCCGAATCAATCGCTGCACCGATTGCAGTTTCACGTCCTTTAGGCGACGCCGGCATGCCCTCAACAACACCATTAAAAATCTGAAACGGCATCAACGACGTATTAAACGTATAACACTTAATATCAACATAATCTTGAATCCGTCCCATCACTTCCTTCGAATTATTCAACGCGTCAAGAGCAACTTGATAACGCGTATTACCGTTGACCTCATCCGCCCGCGACATACTCTCAGAATCATCAAGCAGCACAACAAGCGAAGACGATAAACGCTCCGTCACTGTATAAATTACAGTCGGGCGAAGCATCGCAAGAAATAAAATTACTAACGCAAAAAAACGAATCCCAAATAAAACTTTACGTCTAAACGATAACTCGCCGGTATCGATTGAGCTGCTTTCAGTAAAAATGTAACGCTGCGAAACAAAATAAATTGCAACAGTAAGGAATACAAATATTCCCATTACTAAAAAATAACTGCCGCAAATAGGATAAAATGAAAAACGAATCACAGTCTGTTTGTAAATTAAGAATCAGGAATAAACGAATTTAAAAGATACAAAACATTGCATCTCTACGGAACTTTTTGTTTGTTAATATATCAGTGAAATAATTTATTTTTTTGCGGGACTGGTAATCTTTTTCGTTACAAAAAAAGAGATTTGCTATGTAGAGACACAATGCTTTGTGTCTCTACGTTACGTAATAAGCTAACTATCACGAAGTCCCGCATGGACGACACGGTTATTTCAGATTTTACCAATTCTCATATCTCAATAAAGTGCCGTCCCTAGCGGGACTTCTTGATATTTAGCTCTTTTTCGAGTATTTCGTGATCTCAAAAAGACGAAAATTCTCACTGATATATTACAACAATTTTAGTTACATTTTTATAGATACCCAATTGTCTTTTTATTGAGTTGGTTTATTACATTTTTTGAAAATACGTTTTACAAGAGCTTTGTCTCTAACAGGTGCTCCGATTTTCAAATGTAACTTACCTAAAAGAAACATCGGTAAACCTAGAGAGGCGTCTTTCATAGCAAGAAGCGGATTAAAATCGTTTAAGAACCCGCGTATTTTGTATTCAGCAACGAGTTCAAGTTCGTTTGTTCTTCCGTTACGATAAATTGTATTTAAAAAAGCTCGTTGAAATGCAAGAATTCGTGCAGCTTTGGGATGTACACATTTCTTTTCAATAGATATTTCTTTCAACGTATCAATCACACCGGCAATATTAACTGACTTCGGACATCGAGCCGAACAAGTCAAACAAGACACACATTGCCAAACTGATAAAGATTTTGCAGCTTCTAATATTTCGCCGCATTGTACGAGTCGAATCAGCGTACTAGGCAAGACCTCCATTTTATCTGCCATCGGACAACCTGCCGAACATTTACCGCATTGATAACAATCGCAAACGTGCGTATGTGCCGTCTGTTCAATTTTAACAATTTCAGGGTTTTGTGTAGTATGAGACATCTTTAAGTTAAGGTTATAAGTTTCAAATTATATGTTAAAGTTTTTTATAATAATCCCAGTTGAAAATCCCAGTTGAAAATCTCAGTTGAATTTTTGTAATGATTGATATTTTAGACTGCCTTAACTGAATTTTCAAGAGTGAATAGTTTAAAAATATTCTTTGTTGAAATATCATAAATTCGGTAGTGAATTTCTAAAAATCGAATGTAAAAATTTTGTAATATATCAGTGAAATAATTTATTTTTTTCGGGAACGCGGCAGTCTCGGCCGCATATTTAGTTTTGTTTTTTGACAGGATTACAAGATTACAGGATTGACAGGATTGATAGGATTTTTAAATAATAAATTAAAAGAATCGTAATATATCAGTGGAATAATTGTTTTTCAAATTTTTTGTAATTTTTAAACACGAAATACACGAAAAGGACTTAACAGGTATGTGATTGATAATTTCAAATTCGTAAACAACCAAAAAACGAAAACAATTATTCTACTGATGAAATATCAAATTTTTACCATCCGAAGCAAAGCCCTAAATTTATAAGATGTGTAGTTTGCCGCTCGTTTAGTGCGATGTCGTAGTCGATAAATAGACTTCTTTGGTGCCAAAAACTCCATTTGAGTCCTAATCCGATCCACACCCAATCTCGACCGATATTACCGTCGAAAAAGTATATC
>JAITKS010000244.1 GCA_031278315.1 Planctomycetaceae bacterium
GGAAATGTTTCAAAATTCGGCACAATTCCGTTTTGTAACGGGTTCCTAATTTCGTGTTTGTAAAACTTTGTCTTACCTGACGGTTTTGCGTTGCGCACAGAGATAATTGCCGTGTCAATATAAGCATTGGCGAACATGTCGTAAGGTAATTGGACAATCAGAAACAAGTCTGTCTGTTCGATAATATCTGTGCGAAAAGTCTTGAATTTTGCACCGGAAAACCATGTTGACGGCATGATCAATGTTACAATACCGCATGCAGCAGTGAGTTGTAACGCTCTTTCAGTAAAAGCAGTGTATGTATTATTGTTACCAATCGCAGACGGATAATCAGATAAAACAGCAGGAGGTAATTGTCCATACGGAGGATTGCCAATCACAATATCAAATTTGTCAACGCCGAAAATCCAACGAGAATCAAAATACGGCGACGTTTGAGTTTCAGAATGATTCCAATCACATAACGCTTTGATACTGTCGTGATCACTTTTGTCGGCGAGTTCTCGTTCCAAACGATAAATTCGTTGCCGTAATTGTTCTCGTTTCAGGTCATTGGTTTCGCTAAAATAATCTCGTTTTAAGTCGATAATCTCTTCAAATAAAATTTTGTAAGAATGAAAAAATAAACCGGCGATATTTATTCCTTTTAATGTATTCGCCGCAACAAATTTATAATCAAGATTAGGTAACGATTCGATACCGAAATTGTATTCTTGCGGAGAAGGCTGAATCTCCTGAATCAACGACAAGAATAAACGCAACATGGCAATTTGTACCGCCATTGGTTGAATATCAACGCCGTAAATAACGTTTTGTAAAATTTTTAATTTTGTCTGATAACGTTCAGATTGGGACATTGTTTTTTGCGGATCGATACGTTGAATAATAGCGTTTACAATTCCGCACGGAAATGCTCCGCTGCCGCAAGCAGGATCAAGAATTTTACATTGCAATAAATCATTCTTGGAATCGTTTTGCAAATAGGCGTCCAAACTTTCGTTGACCATATAATTCACAATTTCACGCGGAGTATAATAACTTCCCGTAACTTTACGGCGTGACTCTTTGTTGTCCGCATCGATGCAAGACAGTAAACATTCAAACATCTTACCGATAAATTCCGGATCAATAAATTGTGAATTATCGGTTTCGTCGAGTGTGTATTTATATTGCGAAAGAATATGAATAATTCCGGCAACAGAAAAATTACCGTCGAGTTCTTTGAGAGTTCGTGTTCTTGGGGCAGAAAAAAAATAGTCATCGTTGAGAGATATTTCGTCACCGGAATGTTCCGTGAAAAGTCCGCCGTTAAGAAACGGTATATTTTTATAAAATTGCTCACGAATTTTACTTTGATTTTTCATCAAGTTTTTATTTTCTAATTCTTTTTCATTCCGTTTATTCATTGGAGTATTAAGAGAACGGAAAAACAAATTACGGATAATCGCCTTGTCATAACGAAATTCATTTTCTTTGAGATTATCTTCAATAAAGTTTTTTTCAAAAAGACAAGCGGGAACAAGTCCTTTTTCACGAAGAAAAAAGCAAAGCAGTAAACGTATAATCAGCCGCAACGTGTAATCGGGATTTTTAGATTCTTCCGTTGCCCAAAAATACCAGTTACGGAGTTCCTCGTAAAATTTTTGAGAAAGTTTTTCACGTTTGTCTTCGTTGTAAATTTTTTCTTTAATTACGGCAAATGCTTTTTCAATATCTGTAACTGTGCATTTTATCCATTCGGAATTTTGACCGGTTTTATCAAATTGTTGAATTTGAAAACCTTGTTCGATCAAATAACGATGAATCATTTTATCGATGTGAGAACGTTCCGTAATAATAGCGTCACGCCAAACAATTTCTTTTCTTACATTGAGTTCATGTTGAACACGTTTTTCAATATCGCCGTTAGTTTCGCCGATTTTGAGATAACCGGAATGCTTGAAAATTTCCGGCGTTGTGAAGGCGTAAAGTTTCATTGACTTTGTAATTGTTTACGATTTTTTAATAATGATACAATAGACACAGAGGACATTATTTATTGGGAAATTCAACATGTTTTTTGAATTGTTCACACATTTAATTTTCGGTTTGAGCCTGCTTACCTATCGGGAAGCAGGCATTTACTCACTTATATTATCTATTACCGAAATTTATAGAATGAAACTCATGTTACGCTGATTTAACAATTTTTACAAACTGTGTAACTTTCAACGAAGCTCCTCCAACGAGTGCGCCGTCAACGTTTGGTTTTGCTAAAATTTCTTTTGCGTTTTCGTCATTTACGCTGCCTCCGTATTGTATTCTTACAGAATCAGCAATATCTTTGCCGTATTTTTTCTCGATTAGATTACGGATAAAAACATGAACTTCTTCAGCTTGATCCGGTGTTGCAACTTTACCTGTTCCAATCGCCCAGACCGGCTCGTATGCAATTACACATTTTTTCATATCCTCTGCGGAAACATTTGCAAAAGAACCTTCGATCTGTTCACCTACAACTTTGTAAGTAGCTTCGGCTTCTCGTTCTTCCAGCAGCTCGCCGACACAAACAATTGGAATTAAGCTGCTTGATAACGCAGCTAAAATTTTCAAATTGACATCCTCATTTTTTTCATGCAAGATATGCCGCCGCTCACTGTGACCTAAAATCACATATTTCACACCGGCATCAATCAACATCCCGACACTAATTTCACCTGTAAAAGCACCTTTATCTTTATGATAAACATTTTGTGCCCCGACACCGATATTTGTGTCTTTTAACAAAGCCGCAACTTGCTGAACATAAATACTCGGCGGACAAACTGCAATTTCGACATCGTTTGTTCCGTTAAGTTGTTCTTTCAAACCGCCTGCCAACTCCAACGATGACGAAAGCGTAAGATTCATTTTCCAATTGCCGGCAATAAAAATTCTACGTGACACTAATCTCCTCCAATTTTTTTACTCGCATAATAAAATTTCATACGATAAATCGAAACGCACAAAAAATATATTTGCGATAGATTCAAACTCTAATAAACAAATCGATTCATCAAATTGTCATTTTGATCAATCGAAACAATCTGCAATATTTTAGCTGTTATAATTAGCTTGAAAACAGGGCAGGACTAATTTGAAAAATAATAATATCGTAAAATAAACGTTGTCAAAAATATTCACGTGTCATAAATTCGCCGTGTTTCTTGTGTGACGAATATTGAAAAAAAATTGGAAAGTACGGATTATATGTTTTGTAAGAGATAATAATGTGAAGATTTTCTGTTTTTTGATCATTTTTATTGGACTGATACGCGATGATCGTGTAAATTAATTGTAATTCAATCCGCCTGTATTGGATTCGAATTGAATTTGAATTTGAATTTGATTTGAATTTGATATGTGTGTCGGCGGAAAGTAAGTTCGTGAGAATGTGTAGAGTTGAATTTAAGTTAAGATTGCATTATACATTTCATATTTTGCAATTCGGTTTTTTTACATAAAAGGAACAAACGAAAAATTCTTTTCTGATGTCATACCAACAATATCGGCAACAAGAAATATTAGTAGTTTGCAGTCAATTAATTTATTGTAACAATAACTGCAAATTCAATTGTGAGGCGTATAACTCGAATATGAAATTAAAAAAGGAACATTTATTATGAAAAGTCAATTTGTCAATTTGAAACAGATTTGCAGTGTTTTATTTTGCGGAATAATTTTTTTTCAATTATTTTTTTATGCGCTGCCGGCTTTCGGCGTTGAGCATAATTCTGTAACAGAGAAGGTCGATTTCTTTACGGCAATGAATAAAGGCGAAATTGATGTAACTCTTACACAAAGTAATTCGCTTAGCGGCAGCATTACTATTAAGAATAAAACTAACAAAACGCTGCTTGTACAATTACCGTCAACTTTTGCCGGAGTTCCTTACAATGCCCAGGACGGAACATTGCCTACGGATACATCGACGACTCGTTCAACAAGTACGTCGGACACATCAACGACACGCAGCAATAATCAGAATCAGGCGATAGGCGGCGGTTACGGCGGCGGATACGGAGGCGGTTACGGCGGAGGATACGGAGGCGGATACGGCGGAGGTTACCAAAGTTTGCCGCCTGAAAAAATTATTAAACATGATGTCAAAACAATCTGTCTTGAGTACGGAAAAAAAGAACCGCGGTCAAGTATTAAATATCGGATTATACCGCTTAATGATTTTTCAGATAAACCTGAAGTCAATGTACTCTGTTCGATGATCGGTTCGGGGAAAGTTGATCAGTGGTCAGCGCAAGCTGCCGTTTGGCATTACAATAATAATCTCGCATGGAGTGAAATCGCAGCCAAAAGAATAAAACCGCGAATCGATTCAATGTACACTGTACCGTTATTTTCACCGCAGCAAATCGCTTATGCTATGAATCTCAGCAGGCAAGTTGAATCAATTGTTGTAAGAGAAAATTTGAACCGCAAAGTTAAGAAATCGAAAGTACAAATTTTCAAGTCGGAAGAAAATTACGAATCAAACTTAGACGAATAAGAGTAAAATTATAAATTCGGAATGCAGAATTTATAATTCCGAATTAAAAATGACAAAGCATAATAATCAGATACAAGATCGTTTTTATATTGATAATCGTAAACGTTTAATACAATCTTTAAATATTCAATTTGACGTTGACTTACCGGTTTCTATTTGCCGTAATCAGATTGCAAAAACGATTCAGGATAATCAAGTAGTTGTGATTTGCGGTGAAACAGGTTCGGGCAAGTCAACGCAGCTGCCGAAAATTTGTCTGGAAATCGGACGCGGCGTGAAAGGAATTATCGGTCATACGCAGCCGCGCCGAATTGCCGCTCGATCTGTTGCCGCAAGAATCGCTGATGAATTACAAACTCCTTTAGGCGGTCTCGTTGGATACAAAGTAAGATTTGATGAAAAAATCAGTCCGAATATTTTAATCAAATTGATGACAGACGGAATCTTGCTGGCGGAATCTCAAAATGATCGGCGATTCAATAAATACGATACGATCATAATCGACGAGGCACATGAACGGTCGCTCAATATTGATTTTCTACTTGGCATGATGAAACAAATTTTGCCGTCACGCAGCGGCTTGAAATTGATAATCACTTCGGCAACGATTGATGCACAACGATTCGCTGATCATTTTTCGGATCAAAAAATCAATTACGGCAATGCAGTACCAATTATTGAAGTTGCCGGCCGATCATATCCGATTGAAATCATACATAATTCTCTTGACTACGATAATTTCAACGAATCAGACGAACTCAATACCGCCGATAACAATGAAAATTTTAATTTGAACGAAATAGTTTCAGTTTCACGTGAAACTGATATACCTCAGGTTTCGGCGATTATTTCTGCAATTGAAGAACTCGCCGAACACGGCAGCGGCGACATTTTAGTTTTTCTCTCAACTGAAAAAGAAATTATTGAAACGAAAATTATTCTGGATCGTTATTTCATATCGAGCAAGAACAAAGCCGGCAGCCGAGTTGGTCAAGTTGAAATTTTACCGCTTTATTCACGATTGCCGACAAATAATCAACAGCAGATTTTTAAGAAATCATCTTATCGTAAAATTATTCTTTCGACGAATGTTGCGGAATCGTCTCTTACGGTACCGGGCATTCGATACGTTATCGACACGGGCAAGGCAAGAATAAGCCGTTATTCACCGCGAACACGAACACAACGTTTGCCGATTGAACCGATTTCGCAAGCTTCATCTGATCAACGTGCCGGACGCTGCGGTCGAATCGGCGCAGGTATCTGTATCAGACTTTATTCCGAACACGATTATTTACAACGTCCGAGATACACACCGCCGGAAATTTTACGTACTAATCTTGCGTCTGTTATTCTGCAAACGAAATCGCTTAAACTCGGCGATATTGAAAAATTCCCGTTTATCGACGCTCCGCAAACTTCGGCAATTGCAGACGGTTATAAAACGTTGTTTGAAATCGGCGCAATTGATTCGCAAAATAATTTAACTGAAATCGGGCGAAAGTTAAGCCGGTTTCCTGTCGATCCGCGAATCGGAAGAATGATAATCGAAGCGGAATCAAATGATGTACTAAGCGAAATGTTAATCATTGCAGCTGTGTTAGAAATTCAAGACCCGCGAGAACGTCCGCGAGATCAACAAAACAAAGCTGACGCCGCTCATAACCAATTTCTTGACCCGCAAAGTGATTTTATCGCTTATCTTAATCTTTGGGATTTTTATCACAATATTAAATCGAAAGCATCCGGTTCGAGTTTACGTAAAGCATGTAAACAATATTTTCTGTCGTTTAACCGAATGAAAGAATGGATTGATGTCCATCAACAATTACAAAATTTCACAAAAGAATACGGCATGAAAATTCAGGAACGTAAAAATGATATTCAAAAAATTTATGAACCGCTGCACAAAGCAATCTTGTGCGGAGAGTTATCAGGAATCGCTGAACGAAGCACAAGCGTAGAATATAACGCTGCCGCAAGCGGAAATTCAATTAACAAGTTTGTAATTTGGCCAGGCAGCGGAATCAGAAAATTACATAACGCAAAATCAAAAGAACAAAATACTCAAAATAATACCGCAGATAAAAATAACCGTAACGAAAATAATCTTAACGAAAATAACCGTAACGAAAATTCTGAAAATAAGCCGCTGCCGATGTGGTTACTTGCTATCGAAAGAATTGAAACAGAACGGCGTTATTTACGTACTGCCGCAAAAATAAATCAGAGTTGGATTGAACCGCTTGCAAAACATTTAATCAAACGAATTTATTCTGAAGCACATTGGAACCGCGAGACAGGATATGTTCACGCATACGAACAGACGTCGTTGTTTAGATTAGTTATTGTCGCAAAACGCCGCGTAAATTACGGAACTATCGAACCGGAAACCGCAAGTGATATTTTTATACGCAGCGCTTTAGTTACAGGAGAAATTGATACTAATCTCGATTTCATAAATTACAACAAAGAACTAATTGAAGAGGCAAAATCATTGCAAGCAAAATTGAGACGTAATGATTTGTTGAAATCAGAAGACGCAATTTATGAATTTTATAGATCGCGAATCCCCGCAAAATTAGTTTACGATAAATGGTCGCTTGAAAAATGGATCAAATCGGAAAAACCGAATAACTTGTTGATGTCAATGAGCGATGTCTGCGAGGAAGATGTAAATACAGATTTATTTCCGGATCAGTTAAAAACGTCCGACGGTTCACACGTTTTCGATTTAGAGTATAAATTTTCGCCCGGAGAATCCAACGACGGCGTAACGTTGATAATTCATCGTGACGAATTGCGTCAAATTGATTATTCAATATTAAGTTGGCTCGTTCCCGGATTAGTTGAGCGGAAAATTATAGCGTTATTAAAATCATTGCCGAAAGATTTGCGGCGTCAACTCGTTCCAATACCTGACACGGCACGAGAGATCGTTAAACGTCTTGAGTTCGGTTCAGACGAAATAGAAAAACAGCTTGCACGCGAAATAACTAAATTCGCCGGACAAGCAATAAACGTTTCTGATTTCAATTTGGATTTATTGCCGGCAGAATTACAGATGAATATCCGTGTGATTGATAACGGCGGAAAAACTCTAACCGAAGGACGCAACCTAAATTTATTAAGACGTGAATTAGGAACAACAAATTCAACTGTTACTTCATTGATTGGTGATTCTAAATGGAATAAGTCAGAAATAACGAAATGGGATTTCGGTGAATTGCCTGAATCCGTGCCGGTTAATAGAGGTAAATCAACGATCAAAATGTTTCCAATGATCAGCGGAAACCAGCTTTGTCTGACCGACTCAATTGACCGAGCCGTGAGCGAAAGTAAATTAGGAATCGTAAGATTATTTTACCTTTCGATCAAACGTGAAATAATTTCTCAAATAAAATGGTTACCGGAAATTGATAAATTACGGATTTACTCTCACCCGTTACCGGATTTTCATTTTGATGAAAATGTAGGTCAACTGATTGCAGCAAGAGCGTTTCAAATTGAATCGCAGCCAATTCCGAGAACTGCAAATGAATTTGAAATTCGGGCAAAAAATGCACAAACCCGTTTAGGAATTGCAACCGTTGAAGTATTGAAAGTAATATCACCGCTATTGACAGAATTTCACAACGCAAGATTAGCAATCGAAAAAATGAAAAATCCGCGAACAAAAGAAGCATGCGAAGAAGCAAAAATTAATTTAATGAGATTAGTCGAAAACGGCTTTTTATTAAAAACAGATTTCCAAATGCTGCGGGAATATCCAAGATTTTTCAAAGCCGTTCAAATCAGATTTGAAAAATTAAAAACCGGTAACGAAAATATCGACAAAGAAAATATGAAAGTTTTATTTGAATATCGTCAACAATACGAAAGAAAACTAGAACTACACAACGCAGCAGGAATAATCGATCCGGAACTAGAATTATTCAGATGGATGTTAGAAGAATATCGTGTTTCTCTTTTTGCCCAGCAACTCGGTACTTCGATAAAAGTATCAAGTCAAAGATTAGAAAAACAATTTGAAAAAATCAAAAAATAATGGTTAGTGATTCGAACTCAGAGACAATGTTAATCTCCGCATGCGGACTAATCACTAACCGCTATAAACTAACTGCTATAAACTAACTGCTGCTAACTTACTGTACTTGGTACTACTTCTTGTTCGTCGTTTTTTTCTACCTTTTTTTCCAATTTAATATATTGTGTATTCAGATGTTCTTTTGCGGCATCATCTACTTCGTCCAGCATTTGACCGTCAAAAATGAGTTGCTTTTTGTCTCCAACTAATTTTACATTTATTGATATTACATCTTTACCTGTAAATTCGCCTTTTATTAATTCTTCTGATAGCGGGTCTTCAATCATACTTTCGATAGCGCGGCGTAACGGTCTTGCTCCGAAATCTAAATTGCTGCCTTTTTTTATCAACAAAGATTTTGCTTCGTCTGATAACAATAATTTAAATCCTTTCTCCCATAATCTGTCTCTTACTTTAGATAATTCTAACTCAACGACTTCATTCAGATCGGCATCGGTTAGATGTCTGAAAACGATTATGTCATCACATCGTCCTACGAATTCCGGTCTGAAAATACGATCGATTTGTTCGTTTACACGTTCTTTCATACTTTCATAACTTGCATCACCTGTTGGTTTCTGGAATCCAAACGCAGCTTCATTTTTAATTGCTTCCGCGCCAGCGTTTGTTGTCATAATCAAGATCGTGTTTTTGAAATCGACATGACGTCCGAAACTATCCGTCAAACGTCCTTCTTCCATGATTTGTAACATCATATTAAAGACGTCGGGATGTGCTTTTTCTATTTCATCAAGCAACACGACCGAATAAGGACGCCGCCGAACTTTCTCTGTAAGTTGTCCGCCTTCTTCGTGTCCGACATATCCGGGCGGCGCACCGATCAAACGGCTTATATTATGCTTTTCCATATATTCGCTCATGTCAATTTGAATCAACGCTTCCGCGTTACCAAACATGAACTCGGCTAGAGCTTTCGCCAACAGCGTTTTTCCAACACCAGTCGGACCAGCGAAAATAAATGCTCCCGTTGGCCGCTTCGGATCTTTCAATCCGCTGCGGCTGCGGCGTACCGCTTTAGAAACCGCTTTGATCGCCTCGTTTTGACTTATCACCCGCTTGTGTAATTCGCCTTCCATTTCCATCAAACGCTTTGTATCTTCCTTGCTCATTCGAGTAAGCGGAATGCCGGTCATTTTTGAAATAACATCAGCAACTACAGTTTCATCAACTGTTCCGACATTATCTTTCATTTTATCTTGTGCTTCGCGGCGTTGTTTTATAATTTTGTCGATTTCATCTCGTAATATTAAAGCTTTCTCAAAATTTTGTTCGCCGACAGCTGCTTCTTTTTCTTTATTCAATATAGCCAACTGCTCATCTAACTCTTTCATCGACGCTGGAGTTGTCATCGATTTAAGATGAACTCTCGCACCGGCTTCATCAATTACATCAATTGCTTTATCCGGTAAACATCTGCCTGTGATATATCTGCTTGATAATTCAACAGCCGATAACAACGCTTCATCCGTAATCGTGACGTGATGATGTTTTTCATAACGGTCTCTCAATCCTTTTAAGATTTCAACAGCTTGCGCCGGACTTGGCGGCTCGACCATTACGATTTGAAATCTTCGATCAAGAGCAGCATCCTTTTCGATATACTTTCGATATTCGTCGAGAGTAGTAGCACCGATACATTGCACTTCGCCCCTCGCTAAAGCAGGCTTTAGAACATTTGCGGCATCGATAGCACCTTCTGCACCGCCTGCGCCGACTATAGTATGTAATTCGTCAACAAACAAAATTAAACGCCTTACTTTTCTTACTTCGCCCATTATTGCTTTAATTCGCTCTTCAAACTGACCGCGATATTTCGTTCCGGCTACCATCATTGCCAAGTCGAGAGCAACGATTCTATAATTACGTAACAATTCCGGCACGTGTCCGTCAACGATCAATTGTGCCAAACCTTCAGCAATAGCAGTTTTACCGACACCAGCTTCACCAAGCAATACAGGATTATTTTTTGTCCGCCTGCAGAGAATTTGCATTGCACGTTCAATTTCTTTATCACGTCCGATAACGGGATCAAGTTTATGTTGACGTGCGAGATCAGTTAAATCACGTGCGAAACTATCGGTTGCGGGAGTCCTATTTTTACCGCTGCCTTTATTACGTGAGAAGTCATCGTCATCTAATCCGAAACCGCTTCCAACTCCGGCATACTCGTAAGACCGTTCAATCATCCCTCCAGAATCAATTCCATGACCGAGCAGATTTAATACTTCACGCCGTACATCTTCAAGTTTTAGTCCGAGATTCATCAAGACTTGTGCCGCTACGCCTTCTTGTTCCCGCAACAATCCCAGCAGAATATGCTCCGTACCGACATAATTATGATTCAGATTACGCGCCTCTTCCATAGAGAACTCGACAACTTTTTTCGCACGCGGCGTTTGAGGTAATCGTCCCATTGTTACTAAATCGGGACCGCTGCGAACAAGTTTTTCTACTTCATGCCTAATCTTACGCAAGTCAATATCAAGATTTTTAAGCACATTAGCAGCAACTCCGCTACCCTCCTTGATCAGACCAAGAAGAATATGTTCCGTTCCGATATATTCATGATTGAACCGTTGAGCCTCCTGATTTGCAAGTTGCATGACCTTCCTAGCTCTGTCGGTAAATCTTTCGTATGGCATAGTTTTTATTTTGAGTGTGAATTACGAAATAATGTAACTCGAACTCAATGAATTAGTTTTAAAGTTTAATTTCTGAAATCAAATATTGAATTGCAACATTGATTACATTTGAATTTGATATTTAAATATTGCTCTCGAAATTGACATTAAATTTATACAGAAAAAATAAATTTCATATCATCTTAAACAACTTTCGTTATATCAGCGGTAAACAAAGTTTATTCTGTGTTTATCTATTCAGCGTTGTCTAATAATTAACTGCGTGTGCAATAGACGAATTGCTTTGGAAAGACAAACAAAAAATTTTGTCTTTATTTTTTGTGTTGTTTACGGTTTATTGTTTATTCAGAATTTTACTTTGTTTGCAAGGCAATTTCGGAATAAAAATCTCAATAAAAATCATTTTCACAACAAGGCGTAACATTGTACACACAAATAACAGTTTAACAAGGCGGGACAACAAAGGATCAATATAAAGAACTCAATCTAACACAGCTGAATAATTTTTTTAGTAACAATTAAGTAATTAAATATACGGTAATATATCAGGGAATTTTTGTTTTTAATTTTTTTTGGTTTATGAATTTTGGTTGTATGAATTTTGGTTGTATGAAAGCCGTTCAATAAAAAACAATACAAAACATTACAAAATCTGTTTTCGATAAACTAATAAGATTGAATTTTTAGGTCTGTTACTTTAATTTAACATTAACTCAATTATCAGATCTCATAATGTTGATTTTTGAATCTGAATCTACAGAGCGTACAATTGATTCGATTTTACGAAAAACGCCTTCACCTGGGAATGGTTTCATTCGGATATGCAATATTGGTTTTACATTTTTTGCTGATTCTTGTGAGTCTAAATTTATTAGATCAAAAGCCAACAGCCATTCACGGATTTCTTTATCGAGAGCGAATTCAAAATCCTGCATGTTTTCACAAACAATTGACTTTCGGCTCTTTTGATTTTCGGCTATTTGACTAGTATCAATTTTTTCAATATTACATGCGAACTCTTTTATCGTGTCTGGATTGTTAGGGTCTGTTTCGAAAGAAATAATCAATTCGAATCGTAATAGAATTAACTGATTATTGACCTGCGAAGTTTCTACCGTTTTATCCGGTGTGTCTATTTCTTTTATTGTTTCAATTTTTTTGATTTCGACATTTGTTTCATTAGACGGCACAACATTATTAAAGAATTTCAAAAACGGTAATCCGCCGCCGGCACCAATATTAAATGTAAAAAGAATATAAAGTAAAATAATAATACACGCAATCAATGCACATATTAATAATATTTTACACAATATACGTTTAAAAAAACTTTTTAATATTGAATTTTTCATTTTTGTAATATATCTGTTGAAAATTTGTTTTTTACATTCGCACGATACTTATAACGATTACAATCCGAGATTGATGTTATACAAGGTAACAATTTTTATATCAAATGTTGTTTCGATATTACGAATTCGTTTTGGAGTCCATTTACTATCAAATCCGGTGCCGCTTATCAGCAGGACAATAGTCATTCCCGATTTTATTTCTGGAACTTCAGACGGATTTTTTGCATTTATCAATTGAATTTCTTTATTTGGTTTTCCATTATTGTCAAGTAAGAAACATCGGTCAAAATTCTGACCTTGTGCCGTTTCTGCGTAAACTAATGTTAAACCTTTAAGTAATTGTGATGCAACCAAACGCTGCCGCATAGTTTCAGAATCGACGTCAAGACGTCCGATCTCTTCGGCGAGTAAAGCTAACCGTGATTCCTTGTCGTTGTTAATTTGTGAATTCGCCATACAAATAACCAACAGTCCAAGCATTATCAACACGATATCAAGCAATGAAACAAGACGGCAAATAACACTACGAAAACTCATTTTTATTTTTTATTAAAATCAATTTTTTATCTAAATTCGGATTTCGGAATTAAATCTGTAAAACGAAATTGTGAATTGTGATTTTCAACAATATTATAGCATCAAAATATTCAGGTGAATTTAAAATTACAAAAATCTTGATAATAGGAATATTACGGGAGCAGTTTAAAAGCTCCGCCGAAATATGCTGTTCGACCGTGTTTTTTCTAACAATAAATTTTTACATTAGGTTTTTAGAAATTCACTATTCTTATATTAGTTGCAGTCAATTATTAGTCGTAGTCGGCGAAAGATTTTCCTGATCTTATTGTGAATTTTTGTTTATCTGCTTCAACGTGAATACGATCAAAATCGATTTTCTCAATTAAACAATCGACTCCTTCTAATCTGAAAGATTCGCCTTCGTATAATCTATATTGTTTTCCTGTAACTCTATGATCGATCCATACTTGTTTTTTTCCTTCTGATTCTACGATAGTTCCTACAAAGCAATACGGAGCTTGATATAATTGCGGCGGTCTTTGCGGCGGCGGAGGCGGTTGGACTGGCGGTAATACAGGTCGAGGCGGAGTGTATGCAGTGAATAAATTACGTGTTTTGATTTCGTCGAGTATGATTTTTTCGTCCGGTGTAATTTTCAGCAATTCTTTATCGAAAACTCGCAATGTTCTGCCTATTTGTGCTTTGGTTACAGAAACCGCTTCGATTGTTATTACGATGTCCATTAAGTTTGAGTTCTTTGAAGGTGTAGGTGAAATTTTGCGTATAAGATGTAAATAATTTGTTTTGTGAAATCGGCGTAAAAATTCTGCGACTTGTTCTAGTGTTCCTTTGCAAGTTAGTTTAAAAGTATATTTCTTGTAGAAATCTTTAATTGTTCCTTCTGTTCCGCTATCGATTTTTCTTTCGCGTAAACCGGCAGAGCCGGCTGTATCAGAGAGCCAATTTTGATATTGTGATTTAGCAAGTTCTCCCTGCGGTAAAGATTGTTGACCGAGTTCTGTAAGACGTTCTTTGATATGTTTTTCATCTTTAACTTCTGTTTCAAGTTTTTTTATGTCGTTGTCGAGTTTATTTTTTTGCTCGTTTAGTCTTGAAATTGATGTACTAAAATAACTGTAACAAAAAGGCACAACAACAAAAAAAAGCATAATTCCTACAGCAATTAGTAGAAATCGCTCTCGTTTTTCTTGTGTCGAAATATCGAAAAAACTATTCATAAAATTTTATCCTAAATATGAAATGTAAAATGCGAAATGTTAAATACGAAATTACGCGTAATAATATACTATATAATATATACGTATCATATCATACATATCATGCTATAACTTACATATCATGCTATAACTTTCGGTCAAGTAAATGACAATTTGCGTGATAACTTGCTTATCGGCAGCAAGTTTTTTAATGAATATATTTCTCTCACTTTAAATAAAAATGAGTATATATTACGTTGCAAAAAATATCTTTGGTGTTTTCTGTGTTTAATAAAAAATAATTATTGATAAGCTCATCTAATTTCTTTACAAATGTTTCTTATTTATTGTTACAATTAATTATGTCAATGTAATCAAGCGGTTCAATAGGCGAGAAGTATAACATACTAATTATCTTGTTCAACATCTCGGTTGATAATTGTTCGTGAATTTTTTGTAATTATTAAAAAAGACATCTCGGCAGACGCAATTTCTATCGTTGACCTTTACAAGATATCGGTAATCATGGTATAACGTTTATTAGTAACGTACATTCTACGTTTCAGAAAAAAATAGTATCCGTTCTCATAACGGTAAATGAAACGATCGGCGTTTCATTTAACTTTAACATTAACTTTAACATTAACTTTAACATTAACTTTAACATTAACTTTAACATTAACTTTAACATTAACTTTAACATTAACATTAACATTAACTTTAACATTAACTTTAACATTTAACTTTAACCTATAATCAACAAACACACATGAAATTAGATTTCTTTTTTGGGCTAGTAACTTTTTCCGTTACTATTTTTACGTTGTCGATATTATCTTTTGTTTTTGCGGCGGAAACATATCCGGCGGCGCGGCAATCGGAAATATCTGATACATATTTCGGCGTTAAAATTGACGATCCTTATCGATGGATGGAAACAAACGATACTGACGAATTGTCGAAATGGATCGAGGCAGAAAATAAGTTATCTCGTAAATATCTCGACGGGATCAAGATTCGGGATGATTTGCAAAAGCGTCTGACGGAGGTAATAAATTATCCGCGTTATACGATTCCTTGGACGAAAAACGGTAAAACTTTTTATCTTAAAAATAACGGTTTACAGAATCAATCTGTTGTTTACATTCTTGACAAACCTGAATCAGTACCGCGAGTTTTAATCGACCCTAATAAATTTTCCGACGATGGAACAGTTAGTTTAGGTACAATTTCTGTTTCAAAAAATGCCGAGTATATTGCTTATTCCGTTTCAACTAGCGGCTCGGATTGGCGGGAAATAAAAGTACGAAATACCGCAACCGGTCAAGACCTGCCTGATAAAATCGAGTGGGTTAAATTTTCTAATATCACTTGGCACGGCGGCGGTTTTTACTACAGCCGATATGACGCACCGCCTGAAGGAAAACTTCTAACTGCAAAAAATGAAAATCACAAAATATTTTTTCATAAACTTAATTCACAACAAAAAGACGACATCTTAATTAGAGAAGATAAAAAATATCCGTTGCGGACTCGTCAGACGTCAACTGATTTCGATGAAAATTTTCTATTCATTTTTGAGAGTGAATCGACGTATGGAAATTCTCTCGAATTTAAGGACTTAACTAAAACGGATTCAGAATTTCGATCGATTGTTAATGATTTTAATTCATGGCAAAGTATTGTTACGGTTGTTGATGGTAAATTTTACATGCTGACCGATCGTGACGCTCCCAAGAAACGTTTAGTAGTTATTGATCCGGCTAAACCGGAGCAACAAAATTGGACTGATATAATTCCTGAATCTGATTCGTTGTTGAGTTCGGTTTCGCATATTGGCGGGAAATTTATTGTAACGTTTATGAAAGATGCGTCCGATATTGCATTTGTTTATGACTTACAAGGTAAACGAATTCGTGAAATAAAATTACCTACTTTTGGCAAAGTTGTTTTTTCGGGTGAAAGGGATTCGTCTATTTTTTTTCAGTCGTTTACTTCGTTTGTTTATCCGACTGTGATTTATCGTACGAATATTAACACGGGTGAAATCAAACCGTTGTTTGCAGCAGAAATTGATATTAATCCTGACAAATATATTACGGAACGAGTCTGGTACACGAATAGTAGTAATAGAAAAGTTCCAATCTTTTTGACTTATAAAAAGGGCATTCAAAAGAACGGCAGCAATCCGGTATTACTTTATGGTTATGGCGGATTTAACATTTCGCTTACGCCGTCGTTTTCTGCATTACGTTTACCATTTCTTGAGCGGGGCGGAATTTATGCGGCAGCAATTTTAAGAGGCGGCGGAGAGTACGGCGAAGAATGGCACAAAGAAGGTACAAAATTAAAAAAGCAAAATGTATTCGACGATTTCATAGCTTCAGCTGAATATTTGATCGAAAATAAATATACATCGCCGAATAAATTAGCGGTTTTAGGCGGTTCGAATGGCGGTTTACTTGTTGCTGCTGTAGCGTTACAGCGTCCTGATCTTTTCAGAGTTGCTGTTCCAAGAGTCGGCGTACTTGATATGATACGTTATCACAAATTTACTATCGGATGGGCGTGGGCAACTGATTATGGAACAAGTGAAGATAACAAAGAGATGTTCGAGTATTTATTAAAGTATTCGCCGTTACACAATGTAAAATCGAATGTAAATTATCCGGCGATGTTGATAATGACTTCTGATCACGATGATAGAGTTGTTCCAGCGCATTCGTTTAAATTTGCTGCAACTATGCAGCAAAAGAGTAAAAGCAAAAATCCTATTTATATTCGCATAGAAACGAAAGCCGGTCACGGCGCAGGCAAACCTGTTTCAAAACAAATAGAAGAAGAAACCGATGTCTGGGCGTTTATTTTAGATCAATTAGAAAATTAAAAATAAGGTAATTTATTCAGGGGAATATTTGTTTTATTAACCACAGAGAAATCAGAGAAATCAGA
>JAITKS010000327.1 GCA_031278315.1 Planctomycetaceae bacterium
CGTAAAGAATGGCGCGACGCCATGAAACAAGCTCACGAAAAACTTTTAGAGAAAATACCAAAATTACGGGAAATTCTCGAAAAAGATGAAAAACCGGAAACACCGGAAGAACGTGAAAGAAATAAACGTTATTGGGATTCGTTTGAAAAATAACGAATAGAATTATTTTAACAACAACTATTTTTTGAAGGGACGTTATATACTTTTCACACTTTAAATTTCGGTTTTCGTTTTAAACTCAACTCGCCCTGAAAGGGCAATCAGCATTAGCGTAGGGCAACGCCCTACGGAAAAAATATAACACACCAAAGCCCTGTAAGAGCAACAGCAAAAAAATTATTTATGATCTTTAGGCTTGCGCCCTTTCAGGGCTTAATTTCAAAGGTGAAACCATTACGTAGGACGACTGCCCTACGCTAATGCTGATTGCCCTTTCAGGGCGGATTTGCGGACAATATTTTAAATTAAAAAAAATAAAAAACGAATTTTAAAGTGTAATTGGTATATTTGAATTACTTTGGTTTTATTTGATTTCTATCCACTTTTGTTCTTTTGCACTCTTTATGACGGCGTCGCAAACTTTTTGAGTTCTTGCTGCAATTCTCATATCAGGTTCAAATTTTGGTCCGCCGTCTAAACTGATTAAGAAATCAGCTAGACCATTTATAAACGTATGCTCATAACCTATTGTCGTTCCAGGTACCCAATAGTTTTTCATATACGGATGCTCACTATTGGTAACTAAAATTTTCTGCCAACCAGTTAAATGATCTTCAATCTTTTTACCTGTACTAGGATCAGCATACCTGAAAAATTCAATGTATTCAGGCTCCTCCAAATTGAAAAATATTGCACCGTTTTCGCCGTTTATTTCCATCGTACTGAAATTTTTTCGACCCCTCGCATATCGGCTTGATTCAAAAGTTCCAATCGACCCGTTCTTAAATACCGCTAAAAACATACAAGCATCATCAATCGTAATTTTTTCCATTTCACCAGTATCAGCATTTTTTCGCTCTTTGATAAAAATTTCAGTGTGCGCACAAACTTTAACAATAGGTCCATTTATCCATTCAGCTGTGTCTATCGAATGAGCAAGAAGATCACCCGTAACACCGCTGCCCGCAACTTTTGCAGATAATCTCCAAAGAGATGTCCCCCCTGCCGGTACTTTCTCACTGATTGTATAGTCTTGAAGATATACAGCACGATAATGAAAAGGACGTCCAACTCGTCCCTCGTCAACTATCTGCTTAAACAACGAAATAGCCGGCACACGGCGGTAATTAAACGATACCATATTTTTGACCCCAGCCTTTTCAACAGCTGTAACCATTTCTTCAGCTTCATCGTAATCCATCGCCATCGGTTTTTCACAGATAATTATTTTGCCCGCTTTAGCAGCAGCAAGAACCATATCTTTGTGCAGAAAATTCGGAGCAACAACATCAACTATATCGATATCTGATCGCTCAATTAATTTCTGCCAATCAGTTTCGATAGATTCATAACCCCACATTTCTTGAAATTTTTTGAGTGCTGCCATGTCTTCCTCTCGACCATAACAAGCTTTCAAAACAGGCTCATAAGGCGTGTTGAAGAAATGATTGACTTGACAATAAGCATTCGAATGAGTCCGCCCCATAAATCCGCTGCCAAGCATACCAACATTAAGTTTCTTTTTCGACATTTTAATTTTGAATTTGAATTTGTTGAATGTTACACGAAACGACAAATCAATAAATATCACACCAACGTTTCCAATCGCATGCCGATTGTAATTGGTGAAAGAGAACAAATTAGAATTGATCTCATAGATATAAATTGATTACAAAAAAAATATATTACTCTATACCGTTATGTTAATTTCTGTACAATAAATCGACTCGAAATTTTCAATATAGAGAATCTTGCTTTGATACAAATGCTTTTTTGTTGCAAATATTCAACCCAATAAAAAACATTCATCAAAAGAGGCGGGTATTGTAATCAATTAGAATCCGAATAACAATATGCCGGTTACCCGCACGCTAACTGCACGTTACCCGCATCTCTGTTTTATACTCGGCTGCGGCTTTTTAAACATTTGTAATTTTCGTTACAATAAATAAAATTACAATATTGAGACATAAGGCATGACGTCTCTACAGAATTTTTTCGTTTTTTTGGGATTATGAATTTTAGAATCAGCCTTATTTTCACCTAATTTTTATAACAAAACGATTAAAATATTTTTTGCGAATTCGTCTGAAATATTACGGCGTTTTTTTGTACATTCTTAAAACAATTTATACTTTTAAACTCATGTTACAACGCGAAGATTTAGCTTTTATGTATTTGGAACAATTACCGTACGAACCTTATCCGTTTCAGGAAGAGGCGATACTTGGCTGGTTTTCATCTGAACAAGGAGTGCTTGTTTCTGCGCCGACGGGTATGGGTAAAACTTTAATAGCTGAAGCCGGAATTTATGAGGCAATTAAATACGGCAAGAAAGCATATTATACGACACCGCTTATCGCATTGACCGAACAAAAATATCACGAGCTGCAAAATACCGTTGAACGATGGGGATACAATAAACATTATGTTGGTTTAATAACAGGTAATCGTCGAGAAAATCCCGACGCACCGATATTAGTTGTTGTCGCCGAGATTTTGTTTAATCGTCTTCTATCCGCACAAGACCGGCGGGACATGACATCTTTCGACGATGTAACAACAGTAGTAATGGATGAGTTTCATAATTTTTCTGATTACGATCGCGGAATGGTTTGGGAGTTTACTTTATATTTACTTCCGCCGCATGTTCGGACATTGTTGATTTCTGCTACAGTCGGCAACGCTTACGAGTTCGTTGCATGGCTTCGAGATAATTTGAAACGAAAATTGACTCTGATTCAATCAACATTCCGCCGCATTCCATTGACATATAATTGGGTCGGCGATTTGCTGCTGACCGAGTTGCTCGAAACATTATGCAGAGGTAACGAGTCTGAACGATTTACACCGGCATTAGTTTTTTGTTTTGACCGTAACGAATGTTGGCGAATCGCAGATGAGATACGAGGACGTGATCTCATTACGCAGGAAAATCAAAAAATTATTTCTGAAATACTTGACGGAATTGATTTGAGTCAAGGCGGCGGTCCGCACTTAAAACAATTATTACTACGCGGCGTCGGAATTCATCATGCCGGAATTTTGCCAAAATACCGATACCTGACAGAGACTTTATTTCAGCGAAAATTATTGTCATATTGTATTTGTACGGAAACTCTTGCAGCTGGAATAAATTTGCCCGCACGGTCGGTTATTCTGCCTACAATCTTGAAAGGTAAATCGGGAGAAAAGAAAATAATCGAATCAAGCAGTGCACATCAAATTTTCGGACGTGCCGGACGGCCTCAATATGATACGCAAGGTTTCATCTATGCGCTTGCTCACGAAGATGACGTAAAAATTTCGCGATGGAAAGCAAAATATGATCAAATTCCAGACGATGTAAAAGACCCGAAATTACGCGAAATGAAAAAGAAGTTAAAAAAGAAAATGCCGACACGGCGCACAACAGAACAATATTGGAATGAATCTCAATTCGATAAATTACGTGAGATGCCGCCTCAAGGATTGACGAGTCGAGGCGACATGCCGTGGCGGTTACTCGCACATATCATTTCATTGGATCATAATATTGAACCGATTCGTAGTGTGGTGCGAAAACGTCTAATGGGAATAAAAAGATTAAACGAAGGAATTAAAAAACTCGACATGATGTTAATAACATTATGGCAAGGCGGATTTATTCTACTCGACCCAATTCCAAAATTAGAAAATAACAGCGAAAAAAATAATTGTAACGAAAATACCGAAAAGAATGAAACAATTAAAATTTCAAACAAATTCATATCACAAAAAACAGAAAATAACTTTGTGAATAAGAGTCAAAATAAAGGTCAAAGTGATCGTAATAATACTAGTGAAAATAGTGAAAATGAAATCAATAAGGAGAATGAATTTCAATTTGCGTATCCGATGGAGCGTTTATCGTTATTGATTAAGTTAAGAAGTGTGAATCCGATTTATGGTCTTTTTCTTTTGCGTCATTTAGGATTGGCAGATACGGCGGAACGTTATCAAGTGTTTGAAAGTTTACTTGAAATTCCGCAAGCAGTCGGCTGCTTGGTACGAGTTCCAAAACCAGACGAGTTGCCCAATGGACCGCTTGCGGTAAAACGATTGGATGCAATGTTATTGTCGATGGGTCTAGTAACGGTAGAGGAACTCGTTCCAAAAACAGAGGCGGAAGAAGCAGAAGAACGGGAACGGCGGCGGCATTTTGCAGGCTGGGCGGAAGAACGGGTTTACGTGATTTCATTAGCCGAAAAACTAATGAGACTTTTTTTATTTGAATATCCGTCTGTCGAAGTAAAAATAAATCCTGTTTGGGCTGCCGGTGAACTAATGTTAGATTTCAATGGTGATTTTAACAAATATATTATCGCAAAATCATTACAAAAACAGGAAGGTATTATCTTCAGACATCTACTAAGATTGATACTTTTATTAGGTGAATTTAAAGAACTTGAAACCGATGATTATAACTTTGATCAATGGCAATCAGATTTATCAGAAATGATCGAAGGTTTAACAAACTGCTGCATAAAAGTTGACCCAAAAAGTACAGAAGAATTTTTATCAAAAATAGAAACATCTGCTGATTCATTGTAGATATACTTTTCACACTTTAAATTTCGTTTTTTATTTTTTATAACGAAAAAGATTAACCATTCACGCATAAAAATAAATCAGCCCGCAAAGATAATTTAATTAAACTGTTCGTACTTTAATTTAAATTTCGATTCGGGACGCTTGCTTGCTCTTACCGATTTGAAATCAGGTTTTACTGAAAATAATTGTAATTGTATCGCCGAATTTTATTGCACGATGCGTATAATGCCTGAAATATGTGATTGGTATAATTCTTAAAAATCTTGAAATCCGTATAATCGTTAAAGACGTAAAAAAAAATTGCACATTACACGTTTTCAACTTGTAGATACAATATTTTGATAATAAATATAACCGATAACTATTGAGATAATTCTTATTAAATTGGAGTTGTTTCCGAATTTTCGTAACAGAAATAATCTGTTTACCGAATGTAAAATTAAAAGAATGTAAAAATTAAAAAAGACACCAAATTTGTTGACTGTTTAACCAAAACTTTGTAATCAATTAAAATCTATGAGAAATTTACAATTTATTAACGTTTATGCGGTTTGTGCTACGATCATTGCACTTACAGTGATCATTCTACTTATAGTAGATTATAATAAAGACAAAAAAATTGCCGCTGAACTCGCTTCGGCAAAATCATCTGCCGAAGAAGCAAATAAAAAAAGTCAAACCGCAACTGAGGAATTACTTGTAGTAAAAGAATTAATTGACTCGTCATACGGTCAAGTTGATGTCGCAAGAATTAAAGACGAACACGGCAACGATATGAAAAAATACGTACCCGATATAGCCGATTCACACAATTATAGATTCGCTCTTAGTAAACTCTACGATGAACTCGATGCAAGTAAAAAAAATCATGAAGAAACTAAATTAAATTATAAACAGCTTGAAGCAAATTATAAAAATCTGCAAAAACTCTATGACACTATCATTACCAAACACGATTCCGAACGCACGAAAGCAATTGCGGATCTCGAACAACAACGTGTTGAATTTAAAAATACACTTAATACTTTCAGTACACAAATAACTAATCTTGAAGGTGAAAAAATTGCTATTCAAACTAAAGCCGATCAAGATATCAAAACCGCTAACGATACCGCATCTAACGAGCGTAAACGTGCCGAAAACGCTGAAAAACTTTGCAGCGAATTAGGATCAAAATTACAACAATTACTTCGTCCAATATTTGATCGTCCAGACGGCGTAGTTGAAATCGTTGACCTAAATACACGAGCTGTTGTTGTCGATATCGGATACGCTGACGGAGTAGAATCAAAAATGACATTCAGCGTTTATGATTCAAAAATTGCAGGTATTTCATACGATTCTAGTTTGTATGGTGATTCTCCTGTACTTTGTGAAGCATGTAAACGTAATGTCAAATTACACGCAAGTAAAGCAAGTATTGAAATCACTAAAATTCTTGGACCTCATAAATCGGAAGCGCGAATTATAGTCGATCAATTGGTCAATCCGATTTTAGTCGGCGATGTGATTCATTCGCCGATTTGGGATCGCGGTCAGAAATTGCGAATTGCACTCGGTGCAGGAATGTTCCTACCCGAAGTAGGTAATCCCGCAAGTGACCCGTCTCTCGGAAGTCTTGTTGATATTAAAAACATGATTATTGAATGCGGCGGAACCGTCGATAGCTATATCTCAGACGGCAGAAGTGACAGCAATACGAAACGCGGTGAAATCATCGGATTAGATAATATTACAGCAGATACTTCGTTTATCGTAATAGGAACCACTAAAGAAAATGAACAAGAAAACGAAATAATGATCGCACAAGATACAATGAGAAAGAAAGCAAGAGCATTAGCAGTAAAAGAAATTTCACTGAAAGAATTAATGCTTAAATTAGGATGGCGAAATCCAACGCCGCTGCGAGACTACGGAACCGAAGCAAACGAATACGACTTGAAAATTAAACCCGAAGGAGGACAACCTCGATCAACAGGAATTGTTTCACCAATTTACGATAAACCAAATTATTCCGCAGGGGTCTCGCTTAATGATAGAACAAAAAATATTTCAACTGGTAAAGTGTCAGATTTATATTTAAACAATCCGTCGAAATCATTATCAACAGGAAATGTTTCTGATTTATTCAGAACAAGAAGAAAACCAAATTCAGAATTTACACCGCGTAATCCATAAAAGATAACAAAACATTATATCAAAACATTATATCAAAACATCAATAGAGATTGTCCTAAAGTGGTTGTTCTGAGAGATGAAAAGCAGCAAGCAGCTCGTTGTCAAAGGCGGGTTGTTTGTTGCTTTCATGATAAAAAATATTCGAATATTCCAGTAGAATTTTTTGTTACAATAATTTTGGTTTTTTAATTTGTTCCGATTTTTTTATTAACCACAGAGAACACTGAGAAATATGATTTTGTAATTTTAAGGATTAATCAAATCAGCCCTGAAAGGGCGAAGTGATTAGCGATTCGAATTTAGATTCGGTGATAATCTCCGCATGCGAACTAACCACTAACCACTAACCACTAACCACTAACCACTAACCACTAACCACTAACCACTAACCACTAACCACTAATTGATAATTTTCATCAGACCATTACTGATTTTTTTCATATACTACAATTTTACCATTGAAAACTTTTTGTATCTGTTCTACTTCTTGATGTTTTCTTACGACAACGATCATTTTTTTTAGGCATTCATTATCTAATAAGAAATTTCCGCGGTACCTCCATTCGTTTTCGTTTTTCCATCTGTTATCGGCTTGCATAGTGTCCCAATTCGGATATTTTCCGTATTCAAGTTTTTTTGTACCTTTTGCGATCATGTATTCGATATCGATACCGATTCCGTATGGTTCAAAATTCATCTGGTGACAATCTTTTCTCCATGTAAACATCAGTTCTGACTTATACGGATGATTTGCAGTAAACGCAGTAACAGGAGTATTGGCGGCGATATGTAATTTACTTGCATGTATATTTCGCTCGATCAATATACGTTTCAGAGTTGATATTGCGTCTCGCGGCGGTGAATCTGAATTTAATATATCGTTACAATAATTCCGCCGTGTTTCATTTGGCCACATTCCGTGTTTGCTTCGTGTCCAATGCCACAAATAATTATTCGGCAATATACTAATTTCGTCTGATACGCCCGACAACAAATATTTCAACCCTGAATTACGAAATCGATAAGAAGAACAATCAAATCGTGAATCTAGTTGTAAAGAAAATTCAGAAATTATCTGCGATAAATGACCGCCGCTGCGTAACCACAACGGATATAAAAAATCAGAATTAACGCAAATAAATTTATCTCTTATTTCTTGTGATTCAACAATATCGTACTTTACAAAACCGCATAAAAATTGCTCTGACACTTCTGATATTGTCATCGGTTTAACAATAACTAAATGAGTCGGAATATTATAATTCAATGCTGCTGTTAATATACAATCCCAATGTGTTTGTCCGGCAGAAGTCATCAAGATAACATCTTGAGTCTGTAAAAATGAAACCGCTGTTTTCAATTGTTTTATCGGTTCATCTCGACCAGATATTTGTTTCGGTAAATGTGAAATAAGTAAACTAACATACTTCATAAATTTCAAGTTGAATTAAATACGCATCGGGGTGACAGTAATTCTGCTGATATATTAAAATTCGTTTTTTATTTTCGTAATTTAAAATATTAGACCTTTTCTCTAACTTGCTCACAGATTAAATTCACGGGAATATGCAAGTGAAATGATAAGTTTATTTTTTGAGAATACGAAACAAACTGATCGAGCGTTTCGTATTTCAAAAAAATAAGAATTAGACTTTTTCTATCGATTGATCACAGATTAAATACAAAAAAACAGGCAAGTGAAATTTTATGTTTTTTCGAATTACTATTAGTTAAAGAAAAAGTCTATTATTAAAAAGTAAAAGTATCAACTAGGGTTTAGTTGAGTTTTCTGTTGACGGAGCTGACGGAGTTGCTGGAGTCGGTGTTGCTGGAGTCGGTGTTGTTGGAGTCGGGGTTGCTGGAGTCGGGGTTGTTACATTTGAACTCGGAATTGCAGCGGGCGATACCGGCGTAACAGGTGATGTTGAATTTGTAGTTGTGTTTTCAGGTTTATCTGATAATTTATCACTCAAACTGCTTTGTGTTGTTCGACTTAATAATAGAATTGCCGTAATACAAAGGCAAAACCAGATACTCACAACGACGACAGTAATTCGAGTGAATAGGTCTCCAGCTTTTGCGCCGAATGCGCTTTGTCCGCCCATTCCGCCGAATGCGCCGGCAAGTCCGCCGCCTCTGCCGCGTTGAATTAAAATCAGCAAAATCAAAAAAATTGAAACCAACGAAATTATGAAAATAAAAAAATTCTGTAACATTTTTTTTTCTTTTTTTTAAGTTACTCGTTTTAAAATTTTGGTAACTGCTGCTTGCATTTTTATTGTTGAATATTTGTTAAGTTGCCGCAAGGCAGGTTTGATGATTACTCTTGAGTTACCGCAATTTAGATTACGATTCGTAATTATTTTTTAAGTTAAACCAAACAATTAACTATACTGTTCACGTTTATTGATAAATGCCGAGTCAAACAATTTCGCAGCAAAACGCAAGATATAACTTGATTACAATTTTGTACAATTTTGAAATAATCGTTGTAACAAATGATACAAATAATATCTTTCAAGTTAAAACAAAATTAGTAATATATAGTACGTAATATATAGTACCAAAATTAAAATTGCATTTTTTAATTTGACATAAATCGACAAAGGTGCGACATTGTATCCTATATTGACAAAATTACAAGGCGGAGGGTGGTTTGCTTTACCGTGAAAATTATATCAGCGGTATATCAGCAAATTTCTAATAATATTTCAGTAGAATATTTCAGTAGAATATTTGTAAATATGTTAAGAATGTAAACAATGTAAACAATCACAAAAGTAGAAACACGAAGTTTTGTATCTTTATAGAAATTTTCGTTTATTCTTTTATGTTACAAAAAACGAAAACCGAATTTTAAAATGTGAGGATTACAAATCCTAAAAGTTTTCGAGTTCATTTTTATCAACCTTGATTTTTCAACCTAAATTTTCCGAAATAAATTTAGGTGAAAAATGGGGGATGATTTTAAATTTATAAATCAAAAAAGTTTCACTATAGAAATTCCGTAGAGATATAACTGGAATTTTATAGTTATTAAAATATGGGTTATTTAACGCTTCGTAGTTGTGTTGAGGATTTACGCCGTGTCGGCGAGTTAATTGAATATTCTGATCCTGTTGATCCGTATCTTGAGTTAGCGGCGGTTCAGCGCCGTCTTTATTTTCATGGTGCGCCTGCGGTGCTTTTTACTAATATTTATAATTGTCGTTTTCCGATGCTTTCGAATCTTTTTGGTACGGAGAATCGGATAAATTATATTTTTCGTGACGGCATAGAACCTCTTCGTAATGCGATTGAATTGAGTGCAGACCCTGTTTCGTTATTATCTGTCCGGTTTAATTTGCGGTCGATGTTTTCGTTGGGCATGAGGGCGTTATCGTCGTTTTTTTATTCTTGTCCGAGACGTGTATCGAGTCGGCGTGCGGCGGTGCTTTCTTGCCGGACGTCATTGGACAATCTTCCGCAGCTTGTAAGTTGGCAGGATGACGGCGGTGCGTATATTACTCTTCCTATGGTTTATACGGAGGATCCTAATCGGTCTGGGTTTAGCGGTTCTAATCTTGGGATGTATAGAGTTCAAATTTCGGGGAATGATTATGTGCCGAATGTTGAGGCTGGATTACATTATCAGATTCATCGCGGTATTGCGAAACATCATGCTGCTGCGATTGCACGAAAAGAATCATTGCGTGTGAATGTTTTTATCGGCGGTTCGCCTGCGATGATTTTAGCAGCGGTTATGCCTTTACCTGATAATGTGAGCGAGTTATTTCTAGCTGGTATTCTTGGGCGTCATCGAATACCGATGTGTGCGGATTTAGGAATTTATGCTGAATCTGATTTTTGTATTTGCGGCAAGTTAGGTACGGTAATGAAACGGGAGGGGGCGTTTGGGGATCATCTTGGATATTACAGTTTGGAGCATGAATTTCCGGTTTTGGAAGTAGAATCGGTTTATCATCGCCGTGACGCAATTTTTCCTTTTACGGTTGTTGGTCGTCCGCCGCAAGAAGACACGCAATTTGGAAAATTTATACATAATCTTGTTCGTGATATTGTACCTCAAAAAATTGCGGGGGTATCTGCGGTTCATGCTATTGATGAAGCTGGGGTTCATCCTTTATTGTTTGCGGTTGGGCGGGAAAGTTATTTTCCGTATAACAAAAAGCGGCGTGCAGCGGAGTTGCATACGTTAGCTCATGCGATTCTTGGATATGGTCAATTATCGCTTGTGAAATATCTTTTTATTGCGGCGGAGGAAGATGATTCGATGCTGGATGTTTACAATATTGCCGGATTTTTGAGACATATTCTTTTAAGAGTTGATTGGAGACAAGACATACATTTTGTAACGAAAACTAATGCTGACACGCTTGATTATTCAGGATATTTTGATTGTGAATTGAGTAGGGGGTCGAAGATGTTTGTTGCGGTGAGTGGTGAGCCGATACGTGAATTGTGTGATTCGTTGAATGCGGATATTCCGTGTGTGAATCCGCGGGTTGTCATGCCGGGAGTTATTTGTGTGGAGAAAATTATTGATTTAAGCGGGTTAAGGGCAGCGGATATTCCTGACGGTTTTCCGTTGATTGTGGTAGTTGACGATTCGCAAGAGGCTGCGGCGAGTTTACGTAATTTCTTGTGGACAACGTTTACGAAAAGTGATCCGGCAAGTGATATATATGGTATAGAAGAATTTTTGTACAAAAAGCATTGGGGTTGCAAGGGAGCGTTAATTATAGATGCGAAGAAAAAAAATCACCATGCACCTGAGCTAATCGAATCACCCGACATAAAAAAACGTGCAGACAATATAGTACAAAAAATTCTAAAACAAAAATAAGAATAAAAATAATAGTAATATATCAGTGGAATTTTTGTTTTCGTTTTTTTGGTTGTTTACGAATTTTAAATTATCAATCACATATCTGTTAAGTCATTAGCGGGGCTTAACAGATATACTTTTCACACTTTAAATTTCGGTTTTCGTTACAAAAAATAATACCGAATTTTAAAGTACAATGAGTATATATTACCCAAATCATATTTCTCTGTGTTCTCTGTGTCCTCTGTGG